>CAZMPV010000104.1:0-8310 GCA_964567985.1 uncultured Gemmatimonadaceae bacterium | reverse complement strand
GCAGCTCCGGTCGGCGGGACCGAGTTCCTCTCCGCAGGTCGAGCAGCGCATTGGGCTATGGAGGGGGTTTCGAGGGCGAGTGGGAAACGGCCGCATCCTTCATTACGGCCACGTCATCTCGAAGATTCACGCACCCTCGCCTCACCGGATCCGGACAAGCCGCAGGCGGAGGCCGGCCGTCGGCTCCAGCGGCCCGCCCCCGGGACCGGCCAGGTTCACCGCCAGCCCACCCGAGGCCCGGGGTTCCAGCAGGACGTGGTCCACCGCCGAGGCCCGGACGGTGCGAACGAGGTCGGCGTCGCCGCCGCCCCGGACCGGCGGCTGGAGGGGAAAGCCGCCGTTCACCCGGGAGATCTCCTCCCGGAGGTCGAAGTTGCGGAAGAGGAGGACGTCCGGGACGGGGGCGCCGGTGCCGTCCAGGTAGAGCGCCGAGCTCCAGTCCAGGACGAGGGCGCTCCAGGAGAGCCCGGTCCGGGCCTCGACGTTGGCCACGCCCGTGGCCGTGCTCCGGGTCAGGCCGCCCAGGACGTCGTCGCCTCCGGTACGGCCCCGGAGGTATCGGAGGAAGAGCCAGCCGGCGCCACGCTCCTTCAGCGTCCCGGATCCGGCGCTCACCACCAGGCTCACGCCCCCCGGATCTTCGAGGAAGCGTACGGCCCGGATGTAGTTCCCTTCCCGGAAGATCCAGCTCCGGTCGTCGTCTCCCCGGCGCTGGTAGGCGTCGGCCACGAGGTCCTCGGCCGAGGTGGCCAGGGCCTCCGACAGCCAGAGGGCGTCGGTGCTCGAGGCGCCCAGGCGCAGGACCCGCTGGTTGAAGTGGACCATGTGCTGGAACTCGTGGGCGAGGATCGCCGGGACGGTGGCCATGACCCGGGATTTGCCGCGGGGGTCGCCGAACTCGCCAGCGGAGTCGGGGACCAGGGCGTAGAAGACCTCTCCGCCGTTGCTCCCCTCCCGGTCCTTCAGCAGGTCGACGCCGTAGAAGAAGCCGCCGACGAAGCCGCCGTCGCCCCCGGGCTCGGTCAGCTCGTTGACCGTCGGCGTGAAGAGGACGACCACGCGCCCGTTTCCGTCCAGGTCCGACTCCTCGCCGTAGACGCCGGTGACCGTCGGGTGGATCGGGTCGTCGAACTCCCCGGCGAGGAAGGCCAGGTCCGTGGAGTCGAAGCCGGGCTCGGGCGCCCTCCGGTCCACGTAGATGACCGACCGCTCGCCCACGTAGCGGGCCACGGCGTTCACCTCGTCGAAGCCCCCGCTCCCGTTCAGGACCGAGAACTGCCGCTCGTCGCCCACCGCGGGGACCCGGGACGGCCCGGCCACCCGGGGTCGCCGGGCGCCGGGAAGCGTCTCCTCCACCGCCCGGCGCTCCATCCGCCGAACCCGGGCGTCCCAGGCCCCCTGGAGCGTCCCCGTCGGAGAACCCCCGGGCCACGCGATCGAGGCGACCCCGGCGTCTTCACCGACCGCCAGGGACCCGCCCCCCACCCGGAGGACGAGGTGGTAGTCGAAGGACGCCGCGCCCAGGGCGCTCGTCGAGGTGACCGCCGCGAGGTAGCGGGCGGTGCCGCTCCGGGGGAGCCGGAGACAGGAGAGGGCGTCCGGGTCGTCCACCGTCACGGCCTGGCCCGGATCGAGCTCCGCGGCCGGCCCCTCGCCGGCGACGCTCATCGTTCCGGGGTCGCTCTTCAGCTCGCCCAGGGCCACCACCACCTCTACGCTCCCGGAGGGCAGGCAGGAGGGGACCCGCACCCGGAGCGAGGTCTCGTCTCCGCTCAGGGCCCGTCCCCGGATCCCGTCGAACGTGACCACGACCTGGTCGACCTCGGGGATGAAGTTCCGGCCCTCGAGGACGACGGTGTCGCCCGGGGCGACGTTCTCCCCGGGCAGGCGGGTGAGGACCGGGACTTCCACCGCCCGAGCCCAGAACTCGGGTCCGGAGCCCGGAGCGCCGGGAACCTCGGCCCGGACCCGGTAGAGGCCGGTGGACGGGCCCAGCGTCAGTGTGGTCCGGGCCTTCCCGAGGTCGTTCGTCGCGCTCGACCTCTCGCTGAGCGAAGCCCCGCTTCCCTCGACGATCGACCACTCCACCGTGACCCCCGCCCGGGGCTTGTGATCGCTCGAGGAGCGGACGTGGACCTCGAACGGGCGGTCCAGGGTGGCGGCCGGAGCGGCGAACTGTCCGCTGCCCCCGGAGGCGAGCACTTCGACCTCGAGGGTCTCGGGGCCGCTGGGATCGTCGTCGCCGCACGCGACCAGCCCGACCCCCGGAAGGAAGACCAGGAGGGCGAACGACGCCCGACGGAGCTGGAGCGCAGCGGTCACGGCCCGGTCAGGATCCGCCGTCGGATCCGCCTCCCCCGCGGGAGAGCTGGAGAAGGTCGAGGATCGGCCCCCCGGTGAGCGCCGCGCTTCCGGCACGGATCCGGCCGACCACCGTGATCCGCTCGAGGGGCGTGAGGTCCGAGATGCCGTCCACGCGGTCCGGAGGGATCGCCACGTAGACGAACTGCTCGCTGGAGCCGGGCTGACGCGTCAGGAGGTACGGCTCGCCCTCGTAGAAGTCCGTCCGGACCTGCTCGGCCTCCTCCCGAGAGATGTACTGGAGCTCCCACGCCACGACCCTGCCCTCGTACGCTTCGGGGTCGCCGGAGACGTCGGCGGGCGTCACGTCGGTCAGGACCGCGGTGTCCGCCGGCTCCCCGTCGTCGGATCCCGGGAGCCAGGTCCACCCCTCGAGGCGGACCCGGGCCCAGTTCCCCTGACGGCCCAGGACCCGGAGCTCCGTCCCGGGAAAGGCACGTCCCAGCGTGTCCCCGTCGGGACCCGTGAGGATGGCCGCCTCCCCGCTCTCCCTCCGGCGCCATCCCTCGGCCAGCTCCGCCGGCGCCGTCGCCGCAGCCTCCTCCGCCCCGGCTCCCGCGGCGGCCGCCCGGTCCAGCCGGGCCGACGGCTCCCAGATCCACGCGGTCCGACGCACCCGGATCCAACCCTCGATCCGCTCGAGCTCCTCCAGCAGGGCTCCCTCCTCGAGCCGGGCCAGGATCGTGCCCTGGGGCTCGGCCCGGAGGTTTTCGCCACCGTCGGCCGCGACCCGGAGGTCGAAGTCGCCCTCCTCCACGTTCTGGAGGGACGGCGTCCAGACCCACCCCTCCAGCGTCCCCCGGATCCACCGGTCCCGGCTCTCGGACACCGAGAGGACGGTCCCGGCCTCCAGGCGGGCGATCACGGTCCCGTTCGGCTCGGCCCGGAAGTTCTCCTCGGTCTCGACCGTCGCCGTCTGGGCGCCGGCCCCGGCCGGAAGAAGGAGGCTCCAGCCGATGGCGACCGCGACGACGATCCCGGGCCGTCCGGAGACGGCTCCAGGGCCGGCCGGACGAGGGGCGGTGCGTTGCGAACTGGGACTCGAAGCGGCCATGGGGCTGAAACGAAGCGGGAGCGGAAGGGGTTTAAGAGTGCGTCCGGGCGATGGGGCGGGCCGGACACGATCCCGACACGGCGGGCGGACCGGCATCGAGCCCGCCCCGCGCCACCACCCCGGATGAGAAATCTGCCCGGTGCCCCGGACCCCGTCAATCCGGGCTGCACGCCGTGGATACGCCGCCGGGACCTCCCGTGGCCCGGCGGTTGCTCCGGGCGAGCCGTCTCCGATAGCTTCCGGACCGTCCTCACGACCAGAACGCCGAGCGTGCCCATATGAAGCCGATCCGTCTCCTCCTTCTCTGCCTTCTCCCCGGGCTCGGCCTCCCGGCCGGGACCGAGGCCCAGACCATTCCGTCCCCCTACCGCTACATCGAGACCGGTCAGGAGGCCGGTCTCTTCGTGGGAACGCTCGATCCCGGGACCGGCCGCTTCGATCTCGGGCCCGAGCAGGGGACCCTCTACGGGGCGCGCTACAGCGTGGAGCTGAGCGGTCCCTTCTCCCTGGAGGGGGTCCTCCGGACGCTCTCGGGTGAGCGGGCGCTCATCGACCCGCGTCGTCCCAGGGAAGAGTGGCGGCGGGGGAGCGCGGACGTGCTGATCACCTCCCTGGACGCCCGGATCAAGTTCAGCCTCACGGGACGGCGGACCTGGCACGGCATCGGCCCCTACGCCCTGGTGGGTGGTGGAATGGCCATCGACCTGGCCGGCTCGTCCGAGCTGGAGACCGAGGCCGTGCCCGAGGCTCGGGACCGCTACGAGTTCGGCACCTCCTTCCTGGGCGTGCTGGGTGCCGGCGTCCGCTGGGTCCCCGTGGACCACCTGGTCATCCGGACCGACGGCGGCCTGAACCTCTGGCAGGTCGACACGCCCGACGGGTGGGGCGACGAAGGTCGGAACCTGCCGGACATCGACTCCCCGCCCGAGAGCGAGTGGGTCAGCGGGCTCTCCCTGACGATCGGGGCCGCGATCCGGTGGTGAGCACCCGCCGACGCTCCGGGTCCGACCCCGGAGCTCCGCAACGGTGACCGGCTTCGAGCGCCGGGAGCCCGACTGGCTCCCCGTCGGCGCGGCCCTGGAGCGGATCCTCGCCCACGCCGAGGCCCTCCCGGTGGAGGAGCTCCCCCTGGCAGACGCCGGGGGGCGGGCCCTGGCGCGGGACCTGGGCGCCCGCGTCACGCTCCCGCCCTGGGACAACAGCGCCATGGACGGCTACGCGGTGCGGGGCGACGACGTGGAGGGCGCCACCGAGGAGGACCCGGTGGCCCTCCGGGTCTCGGCCGTGGTCCAGGCCGGCCAGCCCCGGCCCGAGGCCTCCGTGGAGCCGGGGGAGGCCGTCCGCATCATGACCGGGGCCCCGGTCCCCCCCGGGGCGGACACGGTGATCCGGGTCGAGCACACCGACGCCGAAGAAGGAGAGCAGGGGGTGGTCCGGATCCGGACCGACCGGGACCGGGGCCGTCACATCCGACCGGGAGGACAGGACGTCCGGGCCGGAGAGCGCCTCCTCCGGGCCGGCCGGGCGGTGGGCCCCGGACAGGCCGCCGTGCTGGCGTCCCAGGGATACGCCACCGTGCCGGTCCACGAGGTGCCCACCGTCGCGATCCTTCCCAACGGAGACGAGCTCCTCTCCCTCGACGCCTTCGACGAGATCCGGGAGGGCGGGGCGTCGATCCCCGAGAGCAACGGACCGGCCCTGGCGGCCGCGATCCGATCCCTGGGCGCCCGCCCCCGTCTCCTGGAGATCGCCCGGGACACCCGGGAGAGCATCCTGGCCCGGCTGGAGGAGGCCCGGGGCGCCGACGCCCTCCTGACCATCGGAGGGGCCTCGATGGGAGAGGCCGACCTCCTGAAGCGGGTCCTGTCCGACGTGGGCTACGAGGTGGACTTCTGGCGGGTCCGGATCCGGCCGGGGAGCCCCTTCAGCCTGGGCTTTCTCCCGACGGAGGGAGACGAAGGGCCCATGCCCGTCTTCGGCCTTCCCGGGAATCCGGCCTCCTCCTTCGTCACCTTCCAGATCCTGGTCCGGCCTTTCCTCCTGGCGCTTGCGGGCCACCGCAGGGTCCACCGGCCCGTGCTCCGGGCCCGGGCCGGAGAGCCCTTCGCCTCCAAGGCGCACCTGACCCACTTCTTCCGGGTGAAGCTGGAGGAGCGGGATCCGCTCCCGGTGGCCCGGCTCACCGGCCCCCAGAGCTCCGGCCTGGTCCAGAGCCTCGGAATCGCCGACGCACTGGCCGTGGTGCCCGAGGGATCGGAGGGCGCGGAGCAGGGAGAGGTCTTCGACGTCGTCCTCCTGGGAGACGGCCCCGGATGGTCGGCGGAGGCGCCCGTCTGACCGTGGCCGGAAGAGGGCGTCGGCTTCCGTCCGCACCCTCCCCGCCGCATCAGCCGGGCGATGGCCGTGGCCGGGCTCGAGCCGCGGTCCTCGCCCTCTGCATGCTCGCGTCCGCGACCCTGGCCGGTTGCGCCCTCCCCCGCTGGCCCGCCGAGGGTCCTCTGTCTTCGGCGTACGGCTTCCGCTGGCGAGGGTGGCTCCCGGGAATCCACCGGGGCGTGGACATCTCGGTGCCGGTGGGCACGCCGGTCCGGTCCATGGCGGGGGGACGGGTCCGCTTCGCCGGCACCATGGACGGCTACGGGCGGGTGGTGTGGGTGGAGCACGGGGGCGAGGTGATGACCGTCTACGCCCACCTCTCCGAGATCCGGGTCGGCGCGGGTGCCCCCGTCCGGACCCGGGAGGTCGTGGGGCTCAGCGGTCGGAGCGGGGGCGTCGAGGGACCTCACCTCCACTTCGAGCTGTGGCGCTGGGGGCGCCCGGTGGACCCGGTGCCCCTGCTGGGCGGCCGGCCCGGAGGTTAGCGCCCTCCGGCTCCCCGGGTCCGGGGGAGGGCGTCACTCCTCCTTCAGCGCCCGAATCTGCTCGGTCAGAGCGGGAACGACGTCGAAGAGGTCGCCGACGATCCCGTAGTCCGCCACCTCGAAGATCGGGGCCTCGGGATCCTTGTTGACCGCCACGATCGTCCCCGAGGTCCGCATCCCGGCCAGGTGCTGGATCGCCCCGGAGATCCCGATGGCGAAGTAGAGGCGGGGGGCCACGACCTTCCCGGTCTGGCCCACCTGCTCGGCGTGAGGGCGCCAGCCGGCGTCCACCACCGCCCGGGAGGCGCCCAGGGCCGTGCCGTCGCCGATGGCGTCCTTCAGCTCCTCCAGGAGCGTCCAGTTCTCCGGGTCGCCCATCCCCCGTCCCCCGGACACGACGATGCTCGCCTCGGCCACGTCCACGTCGCCGGCGGCGGGCTCGAAGCCCGTGACCCGGCTCCGCCAGGCGTCGGGGTCCACGTCCGGCGTGTAGCTCTCCACCTCGCCGGCGCCGTCCCGCTCCTCGGGCTGGAAGACGTTCGGCCGGATCGAGACCAGCGCCGGAGCTGCCTCCACGACGGTGCGGGCGAAGGCCTTGCCCGCGTAGATCGGCCGGACCATGACGAGCTCGCCGTCCTCCACGTGGAGCTCTGTGGCCTCGGTGGCCAGGGGTACGTCGAGGTGGGCGGCCACCCGGGGAGAGAGGTCCTTGCCCTGGGCCGACGCGGGAAAGACCACGGCGGCGAACTCTCCCTCCCGGACGGCGTCCGCCACGACGCGGGCGTAGGCCTCGGCGTTGTAGTCCCCGAGGGCCTCGTGCTCGGCGACCCGGATCCGGGCCGCACCGACGCCACCCAGGGAGTCGGCCGCCTCGGAGAGCCCCGGTGCCCCCAGCGCGAGGGCGTGGACCTCGCCGCCCAGGCCCTCGGCCACGGACGCGGCCGCGCTCACGGCCTCCCGGGCCACGCTCCGGAGGGATCCGTCTCTCTGCTCCGCGAAGGCGAGCACGTCAGCCATGGGTACCTCCCTTCGGTGCCGTCCCGGTGGTGGTTCCAGCTCTCCGACGCGACCTCACAGGACCCCCGCGTCTTCCCGGAGAAGCCGCACCAGCTCCGGGACCGCCTCGGCCCCTTCGCCGACGATCCGGCCCTCCTCCCGCTCGGGCGGCTCCTCCAGCCGCCGGACGGTGAGGCGGGACTCGGCGACCTCGGCCTCCTTCTCGTCCAGGGGCTTCTTCTTCGCCGCCATGATTCCCTTGAGCGAGGCGTAGCGAGGCTCGAACTCACCCTTGGTCAGGGTGACCACGGCCGGCAGCTCGAGCTCCACCACCTGGACGCCGCCCTCGACCTCCCGGCGGGCGACCAGGGTGCCGTCGTCCAGCTCGAAGTCCGCCACCGCCGTGGCGCACGGACGGTCCAGGAGGGTCGCCACCATGGGACCGACTTGCTGCTGATCGTCGTCCACGGCCTTCACGCCGAAGAGGACCAGGTCGGCGTCCTCCACCTCGGGCGCCAGGGCCCGGGCGGTGGCCAGGCCGTCCATCGTCACCCGCCCCTTCAGGAGGAGCCCCCGGTCCGCCCCCATGGCCAGGGCGGACCGGATCGACTCCTTCGAGTCGTCGTCTCCCAGGGAGACGGCGGTCACCTCCCCCTCGCCGACCGCCTCCCGGGTGCGGATGCCCGCCTCGACGGCGAACTCGTCATAGGGGCTCATGACGAACTTGACCCCGCTCTCGTCGATCGAGGTGCCGTCGTCGGCGATCTTGATCCGGGTCTCCGTGTCCGGGACCCGCTTGATGCAGACCGAGATGTTCACGCGCGCTCCCGGTGTTCGGTGTCGGTCGGGAAAAACGGCCGCCGGAATGTATCCGAGGCCCGGGGGACCTTCAACCGGCTTCTACAGCGTCGCGCCCAGGATCGTGAAGGCCACCCCCGCCACCGTCCCCGCCGTCAGGGCGTAGGGAAGCTGCGTACGGACGTGGTCGATGTGGTCGGTGGCGGCGGCCATGGACGAGATGATCGTCGTGTCGCTGAT
>CAZMPV010000103.1:0-8325 GCA_964567985.1 uncultured Gemmatimonadaceae bacterium | reverse complement strand
CGCCGACCCAGGGCACGTTGTTCTCGGCCTGGCACGCCGTGACGCAGGCGCTGCACCCGGTGCACTTGTCCAGGTCGATGGCCATGCCCCAGCGGGGCGTGTGCTCCGGGTCGGAGTAGAGGCCCTTACGGCTGCCCGGAAGGGGGAAGGCGTCCGGGGCCCCGTCGGTGGGCACCGGCACGAAGCCGCCCACTTCCTGAAGCTCCTGGACCTGGCCACCCCCGTGGCCCCCGGCCTCCTCGCCGTGGGCTTCCTGGGAGGTCTCCCCGTGTGCTTCCCGGGCCTCCTCGGCGTGCTCGGTGCCCGCGCCGCCCGCCCCGGCCGCCATGGCCATGGCGCCCCCCTCCAGCTCGTCGAGGGAGACGGCGGGGGCGATGGGCCGGTCGTCCTGGTCGTCGGAGCCGGCGACGGTGGCCAGCCTCCGGCGCTCGCCGGTCGGCTCCAGGGTGACGGTCGTGGCCACCTGAACCAGCGCCCCGGAGGGCTGCTCGGCCTCGGCCGGGAGGAGCGCCACCGGATTCACGCCCTTCCCGTTCGCGTAGCGCCCGTAGTTCTCGTGACCGCCACCCATGGCCACCGCGACCACGTCCTCCCGGATCCCCGGATAGGTCCAGACCGGCGCCTCCACCTCTCCGTGGGGCGAGCGGACCCGGACGACGTCACCGTCCCGAAGGCCCAGCCGCTCGGCGGTGGCGGGATTCACCTCGACCCAGGAGTGCCACGTGATCTTCGAGACCGGATCCGGGAGCTCCTGGAGCCAGGGCCGGTTCGCGTGCTTCCCGTCGCCGAATCGGGGCGAGGGATGCACCACCAGGGTCAGCTCGCCGTCGCCGTCGAAGGAGGGCACGTCGAAGCTGAGAGCCGCGTCCGGAGAGCGGAGGCTCACCGCCTCGTCGGCCGGCGTGTCGACCTCCACGACGCCCCGGGCCAGGGCCTCCCGCCAGAACGTCTCGAAGTCCCCCTCCCCGCCGGCCATCGAGTGGACCTGGCGCCACCGCGCACGGACGTATTCCTGGACGGAGGCGGCGCCGAGATCGAGCCCGAGGCTCGAGCCCACCGAGAGGAGCACGTCCCCGGTCTGCTTCGAGTCGAAGTGGGGAACGGGCTGCATGACCGGCTGCTGAACGGAGTAGACGCCGGGACGGGGGTGGGCGTCGCCCCATGCCTCGAGCCAGTGCCGGTCGGGCAGGATCAGGTCGCAGAGCGCCGTCGTCTCGTCCGGAGCCGAGGCGAAGGAGACCTTGAACGGCACGCTTCCGAAGGCCTCGGCGAAGCCCGAGCCGTCCGGGAGCGAGTACGCCGGGTTCGTTCCGTGGACCATGGCCACGCCGAAGTCTCCGGCCTCCATGGCCGAGACCGCCGACTGCATCTCGCCGTACGGCCGTGCCGAAGCCCCGAGATCCGCCGTCTGGAGGCGGACCGTCGTCCCCACGTTGCCGGCGACCGCGTTCAGGACGAGCACGGCCAGGTTCGCGGCCGTCGCGTTCCGGTGCTGACCGCCCATGCCGGGCCCGACCGCGACGCTGGGCCCCTGGCTCATGAAGGCCTCGGCCAGGCTCTCGATGTCCGAGGGCTCGAGGCCGGCGGCCTCGGCTGCCGACGCTGCGTCGTGGGCCTCCAGCACCGGCTGATACGGGCCGGCCGCGCCGTTCTCGCCGGCGATGACGCTCGCCATGGCGAGGGCGACCACCGCCTCGCTCCCGGGTCGGATCGGATACCACTCGTCCGCGTTCTGGCCGGTGAGGGAGAGCCGGGGCCCCAGGAAGACGAAGCGACCCTTAGAGCCGTGCTCGTCCACCGCCGAGCTCCGGCTGAAGCCCCGGCCGTGCTCGACCGGGTTCAGCCAGCTTCCCAGGAAGTCGGCGCCGAAGGAGAGGATCAGGCGGGCCCCGGCCAGGTCGTAGGTCGGCACCACATCGCGCCCGAATGCGATCCGGGTCGCCTCCCGGAGGGGCGCCTCGGAGAGCCCCTCGTACTCGATCCGGGCGCCTCCGACCCCGGAGACGAAGTTCTCGGCCAGCTCGGTCATCGAGGGCCCGAGGGACCCGGTGACCAGCAGGGCCTCGCTGCCCTGGAGCCGCTCG
The DNA here is from genome assembly GCA_964567985.1 of uncultured Gemmatimonadaceae bacterium. GTDB lineage: Bacteria > Gemmatimonadota > Gemmatimonadetes > Longimicrobiales > Gaopeijiaceae > CAZMPV01. The sequence continues at coordinate 6,241 of CAZMPV010000103.1, read as the reverse complement.
GCCAGGAGCGCCTCCGCCTCGTCCCAGGAGATCGGCTGAAGCTCGCCGCCCTCGCGACGCATGGGCCCCGGGAACCGATCAGGGTTGTAGAGCGCCTGGAGGGAGGCCTGGCCCTGGGAGCAGAGCGAGCCCCGGGAGATCGGGTGCTCGGGGTTGCCCTCGAGCTTCACCGCCCTCCCCTCCCGGGTCCGGACCCAGACGCCGCATCCGCACGAGCAGTCCCCGCTCGTGGTGGCGTACCAGGTGGCGACGCCCGGCGTGACGTCCTCCGGCGGATTCAGATAAGGGATCAGCCGCTCGACGTTCTCCGTCGAGCAACCGACCATGCTGGCGCCGGCGCTGCCGGCTCCGAGCACCTTCAGGAAGTCACGCCTCTTGATACCGTCGCTCATCGAATCCACTCGGTTCGAGTCCGAGAGCTCGTCGCCCGGTCCGTCGCGTCGTCCCGGCTCAGTAGTGGCATGCCGTGCAGTCGTAGTTGGCGCCCCGCTCCCTGTGACAGCTCACGCACCACCCCATGCTCAGGGGCTGGGCGACCTCCTCGACGACCCCCATCTCCTGTACCTCGCCGTGGCACGTCTGGCACCCCACCCCGGCGGACACGTGACGCATGTGGGGAAAGTGGACGTGATCGGCGACCTTGTAGATCCGGACCCAGGGAATGGCCTCGCCCTCGTTGTAGTACTCCCGAATTTTGGCCACTTCCTGCGGATTGTTCTGACCGGCGACCACCTGGTGGCAGCCCATGCAGGTGGCCACGGGGGGCATACCGGCGTCCACGGAGCGCTCGGCCGAATAGTGGCAGTACTGGCAGTCCATCTGGTACTGCCCGGCGTGGATGTCGTGGGGGAAGGCGATCGGCTGGACCGTGGTGTCGGCGTCCGCGCCGGGAGGCTCCTGACCGGACTGCTCGCCGTCCTGGCTCTGGACGAAGGCGAGGGAGCCGAGAACGGCCACTCCGGCTACCGCAGCAACCATTCGAATTCGCTTCATCCGCGCCGTTGCCCTGGACCACGTGAGTTCTCGTCGAACAGTGCCGGCGCAGGACTTCTGGCCGAGCGGCGGTGAAGGTAGAAGCACCCCCCTACGGTGTCAACGCACTTTCTCGGCCCCGAGAAACCTTTCCCGCTGCGCCGGTGTTATACTTTCTCCGCTGCACCACGGGGCGCCGTGGAAGCCGCGCGCCCGAAGGGTTCTGGACGCTGCGGCACTCCGCGAGACCGTGGATTCTGGCCCCGTTCGCTCAACGAAAACGACCTCCATGGCCGAAGCCGCAGCAATCCGGGACTCCGCGCCGGACCTCGATCTCCTGAGCCGCCTCGTGGACGAGGTCGAGGTCGTATTCCACGGCAAGCGTGACGTCGTCCGCCTCTCCGTCGCCGCTCTCCTGGCCCGGGGCCACATCCTCTTCGAGGACATCCCGGGCGTGGGAAAGACGACTCTCGCCCACGCCCTGGCGCGGGCCCTCGGCCTGACCTTCCGGCGGATCCAGTTCACCAGCGACCTCCTCCCCACCGACGTCCTCGGGGTCTCGGTCTACGACCCGCGCTCCGCCGAGTTCGAGACCCGCCCGGGACCGATCTTCACCAACGTGGTCCTGGCCGACGAGATCAACCGGGCCCCGCCCCGGACCCAGAGCGGACTCCTCCAGGCCATGCAGGAAGGCCGGGTCACCATCGACGACGAGACCTTCGAGCTGCCCCGTCCCTTCCTGGTCATGGCCACCCAGAACCCCCTGGAGCACCACGGGACCTACCCGCTCCCGGAGAGCCAGCTCGACCGCTTCCTCATGCGGCTGACCATCGGCTACCCGGACCGGGACGCCGAGCGGCGGATCCTCATGGAATCGGTCCAGGTCGAGGAGATGATCGACCGGATCGAGCCGGTCCTCGGCGCCGATCAGGTCCTACACCTCCAGGAGCGAGTCGAGGAGGTGCACGTGGATTCGTCCCTGGTGGATTACCTCATGACCCTCGTCCGGAAGACCCGGGACGACGATCGCCTCCAGATCGGCGTCAGCCCCCGGGGCGCGATCTCCCTCTTCCGAGCCTCCCGGGCGTACGCCATGGTCGACGGACGGGACTACCTGGCCCCCGACGACGTGGAGCGACTCGTCATCCCCTGCCTCGCCCACCGTCTCCTGCCACGGGGCGTCACGTCGGCCACCGCCGACGCCCACGAGGAGGCCGCCCGCATCCTCGACGACATCCGGGGCGAGGTGCCCGTCCCGGTCTGATGGTGTCCCGGCCGGACGCTGCGACCACGGGCCCCCTGGGGCGAGCGGTCGGCCTCGTTCGGAGCGCGTTCGAGCGCGTCCAGGCCGGCTGGCGCCGGCTGAGGGCCTGGCGCCGGGTCTACTTCACCCGGGGCGGAGCCCTCTTCGCCATCGGTGCCTTCGCGGTGGGATTTGCCGCGATGAACACGGGCAACAACCTCCTCTTCCTCCTCCTGGGCGCGATGCTCGGGACGATCGCCCTGAGCGGCTGGCTCTCGGAGCAGGCGATCCGGAGCCTCCGGATTCGTCGCCTGACCTCCCGGGGCGTCCCGGTCCAGAGCCCGGCCCGGGTCACCTACGAGGTCACGAACGAGAAGTCACGGCTCCCGACCCTCTCGGTGGAGATCGTCGAGCAGGGGCTGCACGAGCGGGCCTACCTGTCGAGGGTCGGCCCGGGCGAGACCGTGACGGTCGGCTGCGAGCACCGCTTCGTCCAGAGGGGGGTCTATCCCCTCTCCACGCTGACGCTCACGACCTCCTTCCCCTTCGGGCTATTCCGCAAGGAGCGGGACCTGGAGATCCCGGGCGAGCTGGTGATCTGGCCCCGGACCGATCGCCCGGTCCGGCCGGTCTCGGCAGGAGGCGGCCGGACCCGCTATCGGGGCAAGGTCGAGGCGGGCCGGGCGGGTGCCCGGGGCGAGTATCGGGGCCTCAGGGGGTATCGGCCGGGGGACGACCCCCGGGACATCCACTGGCGCTCCACCGCCCGGCTGGGCGAGCCGGTGATCCGGGAGTACGAAGAGGACTCGGCGGAGACCGTCTGGATCTGCCTCGACACCCGTCCGGGTCCCGGGGAAGCGGTCCAGGAGCGGGCCGTGGAGGTCGCGGCGTCCCTGGCCGCACGCTTCCGCCGGCAGGGTGAGGGCTTCGGGATGGCGATCGGCCCCAGACGGGTGGACGCGGGGTCGGGGGCCGGACAGCTCGAGCGTGCCCTGGACGCCCTGGCCCGGGTGGAGTTCACCGACTCCGCCCCGGCGCCCTCCCCGCCGGCGGCGCCCCCCCGGTGCATCCTCGTGACAGCGGCCGGCGCCGGGGGCGGAGACTTCGGAGACGTCCTGGTCGTGGGTGGAGCGGGAAGGCCCGGCGACGACGGGGACGGTGACCGATGAGCCTCCGACTCCTCCACCGGCGGCTGGCGGTGCTCATGGGGCTCGCCGGCCTCCTGGCCTTCGCGGGGGGCGCCGGCTTCGAGCCGGTCTCCACGATCCTGGCCGGGACCGTGCTGGTCGCGGCCCTCTTCTGGCATCCCTCGTCGGAGTTTTCGTCCCGGATGGAGCACGTCTGGGTGCCCCTGGCCGGGATCCTCGTCGTGCGGGCGCTCTTCCACGTCTTCTTCGTGGGCGACGACGTGGTGATCCCGGTGGTGGACCTCCTCCTGCTCCTCCTCTCGGCCGAGGCGCTCCGGTCGCTGGACGCCTACAACGACGCCCGGCTCTACGCCCTCTCCTTCGCCCTGCTCCTGGCGTCGGCGGCCTACCGACCCGGAATCCTCTTCGCCATCGCCTTCCTCGCCTACGTGGTCCTCGGTACGGTCGCCCTCCTCGTCGGCCACCTCCGGCGGGAGTCCGAGCGCCACACCGGAGAGGAGGCGGCGATCAGTCGGCGCTTTCTCTTCGGGACCGCCGGACTCTCCGTGGTCACGCTCCTGGTGAGCGCGGCGGTCTTCCTGACGTTTCCACGGGTATCCAGGACCTGGGCGGGTCGGGGCGACGTGGAGGCTTCGTCGATCGCCGGCTTCGGGGACGAGGTGAGCCTGGACGCCTACGGCGCCCAGATCTACAGCAACCCCCGGGTCGTGCTCCGGGTCGAGTTCCCCGACGGCGCGCCCTCCGACGTCGGCGGACTCCACTGGCGCGGGCGCTCCTACGATCACTTCGACGGGGTGCGCTGGTCCAGGAGCTCCCGCTTGAGCCCCTCCCTGGCGCCCTCGGCGTGGTACGAGGAACGGTGGGGCCGGGAGCGGACGACCCAGCAGATCTACGCGGCCCCTCTCGATCAGCGGGTCCTCTTCGCCCTGCACCCCGTCCTCGACGTCGACGCCCACTCCCAGATCCACCCCCTCTTCGACCAGGCGGGGGACTTCACCTACTGGGGCTCGGCTCAGCCGGTCTACACCGCCGTCTCGGCCTCGAGCCGTCCGACGCCGGAGGAGCTCCGCGGGGCCGACGGACGCTTCACGCCGGGACGCGGCTTCTACACCCAGGTCCCGGAGCTCCCCGAGCGGATCCACGCCCTCTCGGATTCCCTGACCGCGGGCCTCGAGACCCGCTACGACAGGGTGGTGGCGGTCCGGGACTGGTTCCACCGGGAGTTCGGCTACACCCTCGAGCTGCCGGCCACCCGCGATCGGGCCGGCCTCGATCCGTTCCTCTTCGAGCGCCGGGAGGGGCACTGCGAGTACTTCTCCACCGCCATGGCGATCCTTCTCCGGATGCAGGGGATCCCGACCCGGAACGTGAACGGCTTCCTGGGCGGCCAGTGGAGCGACGTGGGGGACTACCTGGTGGTGACCCAGAACGAGGCGCACTCCTGGGTCGAGGTCTGGTTCCCCGAGTACGGCTGGGTCACCTTCGACCCGACGCCCGGCGGCGGGAGCGCGGCGGAAGGAGCGCAGGTCTCGTTCTGGCCCGGACGCTTCGTCCTCGACGCCCTGCAGCACCGGTGGAGCAAGTGGGTCCTGGACTACGACGTGGACACCCAGTTCAACATTCTGGAGAACGCCGCCGGAATCTTCTCCGGTCCGGACGGGCGCGGCGACGACGGAGCCGACGGCGGGGGCGGCTCGTTGCCCTGGACCCTGGCGGGGCTCCTGGCCGCGTCCGCGGCCGGCGCCGTCCTCTTCTTCCTCCGGATGAAGGACCGGCCGCCGCCGGCGACGCGGCTCTACCTTCGGCTCCGGGAGCGGGCGTCCCGGGCCGGTCTCCGGGACGCGGACGATCTGCCCCCCCTGGCCCTGGCCCGCCGGCTCGGAGAGCGCTGGCCCGGGGCCGCCGCGCCGGTGGGGGAGCTCGTGGACCTCTACCTCCGGACCCGCTTCGCCGGCGAGGAGCTGAGCGACGCCCGGAAGCGTCGGATGGAGGAGAGCCTGGGCCGGGCGCGCTCGGCCCTCTCCGGGGCGGCCGATGGCGCGAGTGGCGACGCGAGCGAGGACGAACTGAAAGGAACCGGCTTCCATGGTTGACGAAGAAGCGGATACCCTGTCGTTCTGGTCGGTCCACGAGCTCGGCGAGGGCGACGACCGGCGCTTCCAGGTCGGTCCCCTGCACCTCCGGGTACGCTGGATCGCCGGGGAAGCCTGGATCGCTCACGCGCGGGACGAGGACGAGCGCCCCGACCCGCCCCGAACAGGCCGGCCGGCGGTCGACAGCCTGGAGGAGCCGGAGGCCTGGGGCCGCTGGTCGGCCGGAGGCGACAGGGCGCGGCTCCGCTTCTCGCCGGTCTTCCCCGACCGTCCTCTCGTCGTCCAGCCGGAGCACTCCTTCCATCTCCTTCGGGACTCGAAGGTCCGGATCTACATCCGCGTGCCGCTCTGGGTCCGGGTCGAGCTCCTGGATCGGACGGAGACCGTGCTCACCGAGGTGCCGACCACGGTCCTCTCCGATACCTGGTTCGGTGACCCCACCGAAGGGGAGCTCGCCTACTACGCCCAGACGGTGGGCCGGCGGGAGATCGGACCCGAGCACTTCCGTCCGAACCGGATCATCTGTCCCCTCCAGCTCTCGAACCCCTCCAGCGACGACCTCGCCGTGGAGAAGCTCGCCCTCCGGGTCGCTCACCTCTCGGTCTTCCGGAGCGGCGACGAGCTCTGGTCGGACCAGACCCAGGTCCAGTACCGGGGCGCCGAGGTCGGCAGCGACCTCCGGATGTCCGGCCGGCCTCCGGAAGAAGCGCCCGACGCGGAGCTCCTGACCCCGCCCCGGACCCGGGCCGGACGGAGCCTCCGTGCCCGGACCTTCGCCCACCTCC
>CAZMPV010000102.1:2163-8385 GCA_964567985.1 uncultured Gemmatimonadaceae bacterium | reverse complement strand
GAGAACCCCCACACGATCCTGGACGTCACCGACATCGTCTACGTGAACCCGGTGAACACGGGCTTCTCCCGGGCGGTGGAAGGGGTGGACGAGTCCCGCTTCTTCGGCGTGAACGACGACGTCCGCTACCTGGCCGACTGGATCGACACCTTCGTGAGCCGCCAGGGCCGCTGGACGTCGCCCAAGTTCCTCATCGGCGAGAGCTACGGCACGACCCGGGTCTCGGGGCTGGCCGGCGCCCTCCAGGGCCGGCAGTGGATGTACCTGAACGGCGTGGTCCTGGTCTCGCCCACCGGGCTCGGCATCGAGCGGGAGGGGCCGGTGGAGGACGCCCTCATCCTGCCCCACTACGCGGCGACGGCGTGGTACCACGAGCAGCTCCCCTCCGACCTCCAGTCCATGGAGCTCGAGACGATGCTCTCCGAGGTCGAGGAGTTCACCGTCGAGGAGTACGTCCCGGCCCTGGTCCGGGGGAACAGCCTGGATCCGGCGCGCCGGGAGCGGATCGCGGAGGAGGTGGCCCGCTACGCCGCGGTGAGCCCGGAGTACGTCCTGGACAACAACCTGACGATCCCCGTCTCCTTCTGGCGCAAGGAGATGATGCGCGACGAGGGGCTGACCGTCGGCCGTCTCGACTCCCGCTACCGGGGCGTGGATCGGGAGGACGCCGGCGAGTCGTACAGCTACGACCCGGCGCTGGCGGCGTGGAACCACGCCTTCGCACCGGCGATCAACCACTACCTCCGGACCGTCCTCGGCTGGCAGACCGACCTCCAGTACAACGTCTTCGGACCGGTGCGGCCCTGGGACCGGGAGAACAACCGCACCGGCGAGATGCTCCGGCAGGCCATGGCCGAGAACCCCTTCCTCAAGGTCCTGACCCAGAGCGGCTACTACGACGGGGCGACCGACTACTTCTCGGCCCAGTACAACCTCTGGCACCTGGACCCCTCGGGCCGGCTCACCGACCGGATGCGCTGGGCGGGCTACCGGAGCGGGCACATGATGTACCTCCGGACCGAGGACCTGGAGACCGCCAACGACGACCTCCGGGAGTTCATCGAGTGGGCGACCCCGGCGCCGGGCGAGGCGGCGAAGTGGTGATCGTCGAGGGCGGACGACGGCGATGACCCTGGAGCGCTACCGGGACCTGGTGGACGACTGGGCTTCCTTCCGGGACGCCTGCGCCCGGCCCGAGCCCACCTTCTTCCGGGTCCGCTCCGCCCGGGTCGACCCGGAGGCCCTCCTCTCCGGACTCCGGGAGAAGGGCTTCGAGCTCGAGTCCGTCGCCGGGGTGCCGGATTGCTGGCGTGTGGTGGACGGCCCCTACGCCGTCTCCCAGACCACCGAGCACTGGCTCGGCCACCTCTACATCCAGCAGGCGGTGACCGCCCTGGCCGCTCCGGCCCTGGCCCCGGAGCCCGGCGAGCGGATCCTGGACATGTGCGCGGCGCCGGGGGGCAAGACGAGCCATCTGGCCGACCTCACCGGCGACCGGGCGCCGGTGGTGGCCGCGGACGTGGACGACAAGCGTCTCCGGGCGCTCCTGGGCAACGTCTACCGCATGGCCCACCCGAACGTGATGGTGGTCGAGTCCGACGCCCGCCACCTGCCGGAGGGCGCCCTCTTCGACCGGGTGCTCGTGGACGCCCCCTGCTCGGCCGAGGGCAACGTGCGCCAGCGGGACGGCGAGCTCCCGGACCCGCCCGCTTCGTTCCGGGAGCGGGTGGCGGGCCTCCAGGAGGCGCTGCTCAGGAAGGCGGTCGCCCTGACCCGGCCGGGGGGATCGGTCCTCTACGCCACCTGCACCTTCGACCCGGCGGAGAACGAGGCCGTGGTCGACGCGGTCCTCGAGGACGCGCCGGTGGAGGTCGAGCCGGTCGAGCTCGACGCGCTCCACGCCCCGGGGCTGACGGAGTGGGAGGGACGGAGCTTCGATCCGAGCCTCGAGCGGGCCTGGCGCCTCTACCCCCACCACCTGGACTCGGGCGGGCTCTTCTTCTGTCGGCTGAGGCGCCTCGACGACGGGTCCGCCGCCGACGCCGGGGAGGCCGACGCCGGCGACTGGCGAGCGGCCCCCCGGGTCTTCCCTGGCCGGGAGACGTCCACCGAGGACGCGGACGCCCGCGTCGAGGCCGGGCGCCGGGGCCTCCGGGAGCGCTTCGGCGTGGCCGACGAGGTGCTGGACGGCTACGGCTGGTGCGTCCGGGGGAAGAGCGTCTGGGCCCACCGTCTGCCGGAGTGGCCCGCCTTCGCCTGGGACGACGTGCGGGACCGCCGCGTCCTCTCGGTGGGGCTCCGGGCGCTGAAGCGGGATCCCCGGATTCCCACCGGCGTCCGACCCACGAACGAGCTCCTCCAGCACCTGGATCGGGCGGTGGAGCTCCGCGCGGTGGACGTGGACCGGGAGGCGTGCATCCGGCTCCTGGACGGCGAGCCCCTGGAGGTGGGCGAGCCCGAGCGGGGCTTCGTCGCCCTGAGGCTCGGGGGGCGGGTCGTGGGGCGCGGATGGGTGAAGGACGGCGTGCTGCGCCACGAGATCTCCAAGGGCCGGGCCGGACGGCTTCGTCAGGTCCTCGGGACCGGCCGGCCCGAGCCCGCCACCGCGAGAGCGGAGGAGCCATGACCCGGAGACCCTTCGACGCCGAGCACCACGAGGGCCCCGCCGACGAGGAGGAGGCGGGCGAGGGCGTCTCCACCGAGGAGTTCCGGGAGGCGATGTCCTTCCACGGGGCGAGCGTGACGGTGGTGGCGGTCCGGGACGGCCCGACGACCTACGGGACGACGGTGACCTCCTTCGCCTCGGTCTCGGCGAAGCCCCCGGTGATCATGGTGGCATTCGGCGGCGGCGCCCAGGTGGTGCCGTTCCTGAAGAACGACGCCCGCTTCGTGGTCAACCTGCTCCGCCCCTCCCAGAAGCGCCTGGCCACGGTCTACGCCGACGCCTTCCCGGTGGGGCCGTCCCCCTTCCCGCCCGAGGGCGACCCGGTCATCGAGGACGGGCTCGCCTACCTGGTCTGCACGGTGAGGGAGGTGGTCCCCGTGGACGGGGCCCGGGTGGTGCTGGGGACGGTCATCGAGACGAAGACGTCGGAGGACGAGGGGAGCGCCCTGCTGCACTACCGACGGAACTACCACACGCTGCCGTGAGCCGAGAGCGCCGACCGAGAGCGCCCGGGCCGCCCCCGGTCCGCGGCGCCGAACCCCCGTCAGAGAACCGGAGCCGAGCCGTGAACGGACCGAGATCCACCGTCCCCGCGTCCACGCTTCCCGCGTCCACGCTCCTCGCCGCGACGCTCCTCGCGGCGACGCTTCTGTTCCTCGGGGGGTGCGGCGGCGAGGGAAGGACCCCCGACGCGGACGCGCCGGCGGCCGGCGAGGGCGAAGCCGCCGCCGGATCCGTCGCCTTCACGGGAGCCCGGATCTGGGACGGAACCGGGGCCGATCCGATCGCGGACGGGACCCTGGTGGTTCGGGAGGGCCGGGTGGCGGCGGTCGGCCCGGCCGGCGAGGTCGAGGTTCCGGCCGGGGCCCGGATCGTGGACCTGGACGGCCACACCGTCGTGCCGGGCCTGGTGAACGCCCACGGCCACGTGGGGATGGCCCGGGGCCTGGAGACCGGCCCCGACGTCTACACCCGGGACAACGTCCTCGACCAGCTCCGCCTCAGCGCCCGCTACGGGGTCACGACGGTGGTGAGCCTCGGGGGCGGCGGCCCCGAGGGCGTCGGGGTCCGGGAAGACGAGGGCCCCGGCCTGACCCGGGCCCGCCTCCGGCTGGCGGGACCGGTGCTGGACCCCTCCACCACCGAGGAAGCCCGGAGCCGGGTCGCCGACCTGGCGGAGATGGACGTGGACTGGGTGAAGATCCGGGTGGACGACTTTCTGGACACGGCCGAGAAGATGCCGCCCGATGTCTACGGGGCCGTTGCCGACGCGGCCGCCGAGCGGGGCCTGCCCCTGGCGGTCCACATCGTCGAGCTCGCGGACGCGAAGGCGGTGGTCCGGGCCGGGGCGGACCTCGTGGCCCACAGCGTCCGGGACCGGCCGGTCGACCGGGAGCTGATCGAGCTGATGAAGGAGCGGGACGTCTGCCTGAGCCCGACCCTGGCCCGGGAGGTCTCCACCTTCGTGTACGCCCGGCGCCCGGACTTCTTCGACGACCCCTTCTTCCGGCGCGAGGCGGACCCGGAGGTCCTGGAGACGCTGACCGACTCCGCCCGCATGGCCCGGGTCCGGGCGAGCGAGTCCGCCGAGTATTACCGGGAGGCGCTGCCGGTGGCCCAGGAGAACGTGAAGCGCCTGGCCGACGCCGGCGTCGGCATCGCCTTCGGCACCGATTCGGGGCCGCCGGCGCGCTTCCAGGGCTACTTCGAGCACATGGAGACCGAGCTCATGGCCGAGGCCGGTCTCTCCCCGGAGCGGATCCTCCGGGCCGCGACCGGCGAGGCGGCCCGCTGCATGGGCCTCGAGGGCGCGGTGGGCACCCTGGTCCCGGGGGCCCGGGCCGACTTCCTGGTGCTCCGCCGGGACCCCCTGACCGACGTCCGCAACCTCCGGACCCTGGAGTCGGTCCGGATCGCCGGGAACCAGGTGCCGGGCGGACGCTGGGACCCGTCCGAGACCGGGGTGGAGGGACCGGGCTCGACCCCGTGAGCGACTCCTCCACCGTCCGGGCCGACGTCGTCGTCATCGGCAGCGGGATCGCCGGCCTCGTCTTCGCCCTGGAGACGGCGGCCCGGGCCTCGGTCGTCCTGATCACCAAGAAGGACGAGGCCGACTCCAACACGAACTACGCCCAGGGGGGGATCGCCGCCGTCCTGGGTCCCGACGACCGTCCCGATCTCCACGTCCGGGACACGCTGGAGGCCGGCGCCGGGCTCTGCCACCGGGACGTCGTCGAAGAGGTCGTCCAGGAGGGCCCCGAGCGGGTCCGGGACCTCATGGAGTGGGGCGCCCGCTTCCACCACGAGGAGGGCGCGATCCACCTCGGCAGGGAAGGGGGGCACTCCCGTCGACGGATCGTCCACGCCGCGGACCGGACCGGCCGGGAGATCGAGCGGGCGCTGCTGGAGGCCGTGGACCGGGCCGGCGTCCGGATCCTGGAGGACCACCTGGCGGTGGACCTGCTGGTCGAGCCCGACCCGGACACCGGCGAGCGCCGCTGTGCCGGGGTGGTCGCCCTGGACCACGCCCGGGGCCGCCGGGTCGTCTTCCGGGCCCCTACGACGCTCCTGGCGGCCGGGGGCTGCGGTCAGGTCTACCGCCACACGACGAACCCCGCCATCGCCACGGGAGACGGCGTGGCCATGGCCCACCGGGCCGGCGCCCGGATCGCCAACATGGAGTTCGTCCAGTTTCACCCGACGACGCTCTTCCCGTCGGAGGACCCGGCGTTCCTGATCTCCGAGGCGGTCCGGGGCGAGGGGGCGGTGCTCCGGCGCCTGGACGGCACGGCCTTCATGGAGAGCTACGACGAGCGGGGCTCCCTCGCCTCCCGGGACGTGGTTGCCCGGGCGATCCACAGCGAGCTCAAGCGGACCGGCGACGACCACGTCCTCCTGGACCTGAGCCCGATCCCCCGGGAGGAGGCCGAGCTCCGCTTTCCCGGCACGGTGAAGGGATGCCGGGAGAGGGGAGTGGACCTCTTCGAGTCCGGCATTCCCGTCGTCCCCGCCGCCCACTACGCCTGCGGCGGCGCCCTCACCGACGGTGCGGGCCGGACGAGCCTGCCCGGTCTCTACGCGGCCGGCGAGGTCGCCTGCACGGGGATGCACGGCGCCAACCGGCTCGCCTCGAACTCGCTCCTGGAGGCGGTGGTCTTCAGCCACCGGGCCGCCGACGCGGTGCTGGGAGAGGTGGAGAAGGCCGGGGTGGCCGTGTCCGGGGATTCTGCCACCGCCGACCTCTCTACCCGTTCCATCGCCCCCGACTGCTTCGAGCCCGACGAAGCCGAGGCCGACCGGATCGCGGAGGTGCGAGCGTACATCCGGGATCTCATGTGGGAGAAGGTCGGCATCGTCCGGCGGGACGCCGAGCTGGAGGAGGCCCGGGAGGCCCTGGCCCCGATCCTCCGGGACGAGGACCGGCGGTGGGGCGAGGGGTGCTGGTCGGTGGAGGCGGCCGAGCTCCGGAACCTGGCCCTGGCGGCGCTCCTGATCGTCGAGTGCGCAAGGCGCCGGAAGGAGAGCCGGGGGCTCCACTTCAACGCGGATCACCCGGA
>CAZMPV010000102.1:0-2063 GCA_964567985.1 uncultured Gemmatimonadaceae bacterium | reverse complement strand
TCCTACTCGACCTGGAGCTGGAGCCGGATCGTCCGCCCCGGCCGGGGCAGGCCGAGCTGATCGAAGATCGCCTCGTCGGTCAGGTTCTCCACCATGACCGAGGCCCGGAAGTCGGGCACGTTGCCCAGGTCCTCGAAGTGGCGGCTGAGGCCGGCCTCCAGGTAGGTGGTCGGCTCGACGGTCTCGAAGTCGCCGGTCCGGGGGTCGGCCCCGAACTGCTCGCCCAGGTACTCGGCGCCCGCCTGGAGGCGGAAGTCGCCGGGCAGGTCGCTCTGTGCGAAGAGGTTCGCCACGACCTCCGGCTGGTACTCGGGCCGCTCTCCGCTCTCGTCGGCCTCGTCGTCCAGGAGCGTGACGTCCTGGAGCGTAAGGTCGCCGCGGAGCCCGACCGGCCCGGCCTGCCAGTTGGCCAGCAGCTCGATCCCGTTCGCCCGGGTCTCGCCCCGGTTCTGCCGCTGGAACTTGCCCGAGGGGAGCACGGCCCGGACGATCGAGCCCTCCAGCCGCTGGGTGAAGAAGATGCCCTGGAGCTCGAGGTCCGGCGTGACGTACACCGTGGTGCCGAGCTCGGCCACCTTCAGCGTCAGCGGATCCAGGCCCGGGTTGGGCTCGAACTTGCCGAGGGCCCCCGAATAGAGCTCCCGGAGGGCGGGAAAGCGGACCTTCCGGCTCGCGCCCCCGTGGAGCTTCCCCCGCTCGTCGCCCAGCGTCATCTCGCCGCTGGCCCGGGCCCCCCAGCCCCAGATCGTCGGCTGGGGCTCCTGGCCGCCGGTCTTCGGCGTGGACGAGCCGTCGGCGCTGGCCCCCAGGGTCACCCGCGGGCTGTGGAGCGCCCCCTCGTCGTCTCCGACGGGAAGGGGCTGCTCGGTCTCCAGACCGAGGCTCCAGAGACGCTGCTGGTACTCCCGGACGGGATCGCCGGAGACGTCCTGCTCGTGCCAGGTGTCGGCGAAGGTCAGGCTCCCCCGGAGCACGCCGGCGCCGAGGGTGTGGTCACCGACGATTCGCAGGCTGAGCGTCCGGTCGTCGCCGATCTCCCCGCCCGTCGGCGCCGTGTACCGGAAGGAGTCGTAGTCGTCGATCTCCAAATGCTGCAGGTCGAGCCCCAGGGCGATCTCCAGGTCTCCCCGGCCGAAGGGCGTCTCGCGCCAGCCCGTCCCCGCCGAGACCGACGTCAGGCTCCGCCAGTGGTTCGGGATGCGCCAGAAGCGGGGGGCCGGATCCTCGCTCTCCAGGAGGTGCAGCTCGGGGAGGACCTCCCGTTCGGAGCGGAAGGCCGTGCTGGAGAAGGCGAGCCACGCGTCCCGGGGGCCGGTCTGCCAGCGCCCGGAGACGAAGCCGTTGGCCTGCTCCCAGCCCGTGTTCAGGATCACGTCTCCCGACCGGGCCAGGGAAGGGAGCCCGTCCGGGAGCGCGTCGCCGGGGCTGGTCCGAAAGCCCCCGCCCCACTTGAGCCAGAAAAAGGACTGATCCTCCTGGCGCCAGAAGTGGTTGAAGCGCGCAGAGGTCGAGACAGCCCCGGTCTGGTCCGCCGAGGCGTGGAAGGCGTAGAGCCGGGGGGGCGACCTGGGCGGCCGTCCCTGGCTCACCTCGACTTCCAGCATCCCCCCGAGGGCGTTCGGCCCGGCCAGGACCGAGGAGAGCCCCCGGACCATGTTGATGTTGTTCGCGCCGTTCATGGGGATGACGGAGAGGTCGGTCCGGTTGTCCCAGCCGATGGTGATCGGCACCCCGTCCATGAGGACCGCGATCTGCCGCTCCTCCATCCCCCGGAGGGAGGGCTGGACCTGGCCTCGGGAGTTCTGGCGCACCCGGATCAGGGGCATGCGCTGGAGGGTTTCGGAGAGGGTCGGCGACGGGGTCGCCATCGCCATGGAGTCCAGCTCGAAGCGGACCGCGCTGGCGCCGCCTCCGGTGACCGTGGGTCGGGCCGCCTCGACCGTGATCCCCTCGAGCTCGTAGGCCACCGAGTCGGGAACCTGGCTCGTGTCCGCGGGCTCCTGGGCGGAGGTGGCGAGGGGCCCGAGGGCGAGGATCGACGCCGCGGCGAGGGAGGAGAGCAG
>CAZMPV010000101.1:0-8416 GCA_964567985.1 uncultured Gemmatimonadaceae bacterium | reverse complement strand
CGGACGTCGTCGAAGGGCTGCTCCCCGCCGCAGATCCCCTGGCAGGGCTCGCCGGTGAAGAGCCGCTCCTCCAGGGCCTTCAGCGTGTCGGCCAGGGCCTCGCCCCTCCGCTTCAGCGAGGCCTCGTCGTCGTCCAGGGACTCGAGCACCCGGTCCACCGCGCTCCGGGCGGCCTCGACCTGCTCGTGGGCCCGACTCGCCGTCTGGTACCAGCCGCCGGCGGTCATCAGCGCCTCGACCTTCGCCCGGCGGTCGGAGAGGGGAATGCTCGTCCGGGGATCCGGGACGACGTCGATCTCGGTCGTCGAGGCAGCCTCGCCCACGGTGACCGTCGCCGCGTAGCGCCCCGGGACCACCTGGGGAGGGCTGGGCGTGAAGAAGCCGCCGCCCTCCTCGGCCCACTCGGCGTCCATCTCCAGGTCCCAGACGATCCGGTTCACTCCGGCGTCGGTCGGTCCTTCCAGGGTCTTAACGACCTCACCCTCCGGGCCGCCCTCCCGGATCTCGATCTCCGCCTCGCCGCTCCCGGCAGCCTCCTCCGAGACCCAGTAGTTCAGGATCGCGCCGTAGGGCCGCATCTCGCCGAAGAACATGGCGTGGCCCGTCGACCGGTATCCGATCCGCTCCGCGACGTCGTGCTGGCGCGCCGGGGCCGCCTCGAAGAAGCGGACCGGCTCTTCCCGGATCGACGGATCCGCCGCCAGCGCCCGGAGCGGCCGGATGTCGTCCACGATCTGGATCGCCCGACCGTAGGTGCCGAGGACCAGGTCGTGGTCCCGGGGGTGAACCACCACGTCCCGGACCGGCGCCGGCGGCACCCCGTGGGTCCAGTGCATCCAGGACGCACCGCGGTCGAGGCTCACGTAGAGGCCGAACTCGGTCCCGAGGAAGAGGAGGTCGTCCTCGACCGGGTCCTCCTCGACGGCGTGGGCGAAGCCGAAGACACCGTCCGTGGAGACCCGCTCCCAGCTCTCCCCGTAGTCGCCGGTCCGGAAGAGGTACGTCTCCCAGTTCCCCCGGCGGTGGTCGTCGAAGACCACGTAGGCAGCTCCCGCCTCGTGCCGGGAGGGCCGCACGTCCGCCGCGTACGTCGAATCGGGGACCTGGGGAATGGCGTCGGCTACATTGGTCCAGGTCGCGCCGTCGTCGCGGGTGACCTGGACGTTGCCGTCGTCGGTGGATACCCAGATCACGCCTTCTTCGACGGGGCTCGGCTCGATGGCCAGGATCGTCGTGTGGTTCTCCGCTCCGGTGGCGTCCAGTGTCAGCCCCCCGCTCTCCGCCTGGCGCTGCTTGCCGGGATCGTCGGTGGTCAGGTCCGGAGAGATGACCTCCCAGCTCATGCCGTGGTCGGCGCTCCGGTGGACGTACTGGCTCCCCAGGTAGATGGTCGTCGAGTCGTGGGGGCTCACCGCCAGGGGGGCGTTCCAGTTGAAGCGGAGGGTGTCGCCCTCCGGGGCGGCGGGCTGGATCGCCCGGCGGTTCCCGGTCCGCTTGTCCACGCGCGTCAGGTTCCCCTGCTGGGACTGGGCGTAGGCGAAGTCGGGGTTCGAGAAGTCCACCATCGCCTCGAAGCCGTCGCCGCCACCGATGCGGCGCCAGTGGGCGTTCATGACGCCCCGGTCCTCCCAGACCGTCATGGGGCCGTACCACGAGCCGTTGTCCTGCATTCCGCCGTAGACGTTGAACGGGACGTCCATGTCCACCGAGATCTTGTAGAACTGCCCCACGGGCAGGTTCTCGACGAAGCGCCACTTGTCGCCCATGTCGTAGGTGATTCCGATCCCCCCGTCGTTGCCGATGATCATGTGTCGGGGCTCGTCGGGATCGATCCAGAGCTCGTGGACGTCACCGTGGATGAGGCGGCTGGGCACCACCACCTCCCAGCTCCGCCCCGCGTCCTCGCTCACGGTGATCGAGCCGGCCAGCCTGTAGATCCGGTTCTCGTTCTCCGGATCCACCCTGAGGTCGGCGTAGTAGAAGGGCCGGGGGTTGATGCCGTCCCCTTCGCTGATCGTCCGCCAGGTGGTGCCCCCATCGTCGGAGCGGAGCAGCTCGCTCTTCTCGGCCTCGACCAGGGCGTAGACGACCTCGGGGCTCGAACGGGACGCCGCCAGGCCGATCCGTCCGAGCGGCCCCTCGGGGAGCCCGTCTTCGGGCCCGACCTCGCTCCAGCTCTCGCCCCCGTCCCGGGTCACGTAGAGGCCGCTCCCCTCGCCGCCGGACTCGAAGAACCACGGCCAGCGCCGGTGCTCCCACATGGCGGCGAAGAGCTTGTCCGGGTTCTCCGGGTCCATGATCAGGTCCGCGGCCCCCGTACGCTCGTTCACGTAGAGGATGCGCTCCCACGTCTCTCCGCCGTCCGTGGTCTTGTAGACGCCCCGCTGCTCCCCGTCGTCCCAGAGGGGGCCGACGGCGGCCAGGTACGCCACGTCCGGATCCGTCGGGTGGGGGATGATCCGGTGGATGTGCTCCGAGTCCTCCAGCCCCAGGTGATCCCAGCTGTCGCCGCCGTCCCGGCTCCGGAAGACGCCGTAGCCGACGCCGACCGAGTTCCGGGGGTTCCCCTCCCCGGTGCCGACGAAGACGAGGTCCGGATTCACCGGAGAGACGGCGACGGCGCCGATCCCCAGGACCGGCTGGTCGTCGAAGACCGGGTTCCACGTGATCCCGCCGTCCAGCGAGCGCCAGAGCCCGCCGGTGGCCGAGCCCACGAAGATCCGGTTGTCGTCGGTGGGGTCCACCTCCACGTCGGCGACCCGCCCGCTCATGCCGGCGGGTCCGATGCCCCGGCCCTCCATGTCGTCGAAGAGGTCGGGGGACTGAGCCCCCACCGGCGCGGCCAGCAGGAGGAACGTCAGGAGCCACGTCGAGGACGTCGTCGGAAGTCGATTCATCATGGGGTCGTGTCGTGGTCCGGGAAGCTCGATGGCGCGGGACCCGGGGCGTCCGGACGCGAACCCCGGGCCTGGCAATGATCGAGGGGGGCCGGGACGCGCGCAAGCCGCCTCCCGGGGGTGTCAGGCCCCGCCGTGGCGCCCGACGTGGTAGTCGTAGATCATCCGGGAGATGCGGGCCGCCACCCGGTCGGCGTCGGCCTGCTCCTCGAAGCCCCGGGTGAGGAGGACCACCACGTAGGCCGGGGCGTCCCGGGGTTCGACGATCCCCGCGTCGTGGCTGATCTCCGTGATCCAGCCCGTCTTGTGGGCCACCCGTGCGGTCTCCGGGAGCCGGGCCGGGATCTTCGAGTCGTACTCCTGGGCCGAGAGGATGTCGAGCATCTCCCGCCTCGACGAGTCCGCGGCCGCCGCGCCGTTCCCCAGGGCCGTGAAGATCACCCCCAGGTCCCGGGCCGTGGTCGTGTTGCTCATGCCGGCCCGGTAGGCGGGTATGTCTTCGACGCCCCGCAGAACCTCGATGGAGTCGGCGCCCAGGCGCCGCATGGTGGCCGTCACCCGAGCGGCCCCGACCTCCTCGATGAGGATGTTGGTGGCCAGGTTGCTGGAGATCGTGATCATCCGGTCCACGAGCTCCCGCACGGGCACGCTGTCGCCGACGCGACGGTAGATCGCGGTGTCCGAGTCGGACGACGGCTCGAGCCGGTAGAGCGAGGAGTCGGCGATCGAGCGGAAGGTGTCCCGGACGGCCACCGGCCGGTCCAGGGAGAGCTCGCCCGAGTCCCGATCCAGGTAGAGCTGCATCATGACCGGCACCTTCATCGTGCTGGCGGCGTGCATCCGGACGTCGCCGCTCACGACGATCGAGTCGCCGCCCGCCAGCGGCCGGTAGTAGACCGCCACCTCGCGGCCGGTGGAGTCGATCAGCGCCTCGATCCGCTCCACGACCGTCGCCCGGCTCTGAGCCACCCCGTCGGAGCCCTCTCGGGCCCCGCCGTCCTCTCCGCCACCGCACGCGAGGGCGAGCGCCGCCGCTCCGGCGGCCGCCAGCACGCGAAGCTTCACGCCCCCTCCGGCAGCTCCGCGGTGCACGCCGGGCACCGAACGGCCCGGACCGGGACGGTGGAAATGCAGAACGGGCACTCCTTCGTCGTCGGCGACGCCGGCTCGCCGTCGTCCCGGCGCCGCTCCAGGCGGTTGATCGTCCGGACGACCAGGAAGACCGCCAGGCCCACCAGGACGAAGGTGACGAGCTCGTCGAGGAAGAGGCCGTAGTTCAGCGTGACGGCTCCAGCCTCCCGGGCGGCGCCCAGCGACGGATACGGGGGCGGGAGCTCTCCGGCCCGGAGCACGACGAAGCCCGAACTGAAGTCCACGCCCCGGACGAGGAGGTCCAGGGGCGGCATCAACACGTCGCTGACCAGGGAGTTCACCAGCGACGTGAAGGCCGCCCCCACGATGAAGCCCACCGCCAGGTCCACCACGCTTCCCCGGAGCAGGAAGTCCCGAAATTCCTTGATCAGTCCCATGGCTTCCACGCTCTCCCGCTCAGACGATACCCCGCTTCGGTGCCCAAGTAGAGGCCCACAGCCGCCGATCGGCAACCCGGCTCCGGCTTGACCCCCCGCCCTCGGCGCCGAACTTTCCTCCCGATGCCTGCGCCAGACAACCACCGCCAGCGCTCCGTCCCCCCCCGAGCGCTCGGCTTCTCTCTCGCCGCCCTGGCCGTCCCCGTCGTGGGGTCGTTCTGGGCCCCCGAGGGCCTGAACCAGTACCGGGCCCTCCTCTGGCTCGTGGCCCTCATCCCCGCATTTCTCCTGGCGTACTACCGGGGGTGGCGGGGAGTGGCCACGGCACTGGCCGCCGGCATGGCGACACTCTCGCTCACCCAGGCCGTCGCCACCTGGACCGGTCGTGCTCTTCCCGACCTCCTCCTCGGCGTCGTCGTGGCCTACGTCGCCATCGCCCTCTGCATCGGCTGGTTGGCCGAGGCATTCCAGCGGGATGTGGACGAGGTGGAGGACCTGGCCTTCACCGACATCCTCACCCGGCTGCCGAACCGCCGCCACGCCCGGGTCTTCCTCGAGAACGAGTTCGCCGCCGCCGAGCGGGGCCAGCAGCTCTCCGTCGCCCTCTTCGACCTGGACGGTTTCAAGGGGTACAACGACACCTACGGCCACCAGGCCGGCGACGAGGTTCTCCAGTTCTTCGCCGACATCCTCTCGGACACGACCCGGAAGATGGACCTCTCGGCGCGCTTCGGCGGCGAGGAGTTCCTCTCGGTCCTCTCCCGCTCGGACTCGGAGGGGGCCGTGATCTTCGCCGAGCGGGTTCGGGAAGCGTTGAAGAATACGGAGCTCGACCGGGGCAACATCACCGTCAGCTCGGGCGTGGCCGCGTACCATCCGAGCATGCGCTCACCGGACGAGCTCCTGGCGGCCGCCGACCACGCCCTCTACCGCGCCAAGCGGGACGGCCGGGACTGCGTCCGTCTCTTCGGCCGCACGCTCCTGGAAGAGACCCTCGAGCCCGACCAGGCCGCCCTGGAGATGGAAGATCCCGGGGACTCCAAGGAGTATCCCCGGGCTCCGGAGGAGATGGGACGCTCACAGCCGCCCCTCAGCCTCCTTCCCCACCAGATCACCGGCTTCGGGTCGGGTCGGAGGATCCTGGTGGTGGAAGACGATGTCCAGGTCCGGGAGCTCGTCGCCTCCTATCTGGCGAAGGAGGGCTTCTCGGTGACCGAGGCCGCGGACGTCACGGACGGGATCCGGGAGCTCCGCTCCGAGTACGACGTCGTCGTCACCGACCTCCGCCTGCCGGGCGGAAGCGGAAAGGACCTGGTCAGCGCCACCAAGTCCCGTTGGCCCGACACCCAGGTGCTGGTGATCACCGGAGTGAAGGACGCCGGGGTGGCCGCCGAAGCCCTGAGCGCCGGGGCCGACAATTACCTGCACAAGCCCTTCGGAATGTCCGAGCTCAGGAGCCTGATCAGCGAAGCGCTCTCGGCCCGGGAGCGGGCGCTGGAAGCCCGGAGCGGCCGCCGGGCAGGCCTCCCGGAGGGGGACGAAGAGGAGCCGACGCGCCAGGCCCGGGAGGCCGTCGTCCGGGGCGCTCTCACGCTGGCGGAGGCCGTGGAGCTCCGGACGCCGTACCTGGAAGGGCACGGGGAGCGGGTCGCCGCCTACGCAGAACGCCTCGCCGACGCCGTCGATCCCGGGGCGGACGAGCTCCCGAGGTCCTCGCTCCGCCTCGCCTGCCACCTCCACGACGTGGGCCGGATCCGGATCCCGGTGGAGATCTTCAGCCGACCCGAGGAGCTCGGCCCGGACGAGTACGCCGAGGTGCAGGAGCATCCGAGGATCGGGCGCCAGATCCTGGAGCCCCTCACCGAAGACACCGTCATCCTCCAGGTCACGACCTGGCACCACGAGCGGTGGGACGGCACCGGCTACCCCGACGGTCTCCTGGCAGACGCGATTCCCCTCGCGGCCCGGGTGGTGGCCCTGGCCGACGCCCTGGACGCCATGGCGACCGCCCGCCCCTATCGGGACGCCCTCGCCTGGGACGCCCTCGCCGCCGAGGTCCGGGAGAACGCGGGCGGCCAGTTCGATCCCGGCGTCGTAGACGCTTTCGAGGCCGCACACGACGGGCTCCGGGAGCTCTACGAGAATCACCGCTCCTCGTCGTCCGACGGCTGAGTCCCGCCTCCTCCGACGCCCCCGAACCCCTCTCGCGCCACGCCATGAAGCCGATCCTCCTCGCCGTCGTGACGGCGGTGCTCGCCCCCGGACCTCACGCGTCCGGTGCCGTTCCGGCGCCCTTCGCCCACTCCGCCGTGTCCGACTCGACCGTCTTTCGTGGCGACCGGGGGGAGCTTCGAGTCCACGCGCCCCGGCGGGAAGACGTGGACGTCCGGGTGGACGGCCGCCTCGACGAGCCCGAGTGGGCCGACGCGGCCGTTCTCACCGGCTTCACCCAGTACGAGCCCTCGGAAGGAGTCGAGGCGACCCAGGAGACCGAGGTGCTCGTCTTCTACACGGCCGAGGCGATCTACTTCGGCTTCCGCGCCTACGACTCGAATCCGGAAGGGATCATGGTCCACCGGACCGAGCGGGACCGGTCGGTCACCGACGACTGGGTCCGGATCATGCTCGACACGTTCAACGACGAGCGTCAGGCCTACACCTTCTTCGTGAACCCCCTCGGCATCCAGACCGACGGCCACTGGCGGGAAGAGCTCCCGCCCCTGGGAGGGAGTCCCACGGGACCCCGGGTGGACTTCAACCCGGACTACATCTGGGAGTCGGACGGCCGGGTCACCTCCGACGGGTGGGTGGCGGAGATCCGGATCCCCTACGTCTCGATCCGCTTCCGGGAGGACGCCGTCCAGGACTGGGGGCTCCAGATCGCCCGGGGGATCACGCGAAACGGGCGGAAGATGTCCTGGGCGCCCCTCACCCTGGACGTGTCCAGCGTCCTCGCCCAGTCCGGCCGGCTCGTCGGCCTCCGGGGCCTGGAGCCCCAGCGCCTCGTCGAGCTGAACCCGGTCGCCACCGGGAAGCGGACCGGCGAGACCGTGGACGGGAACTTCGTCCGGGACGACTTCGACCCCGAGTTCGGCGTGAACGCCCGCTACGGCATCACCCAGAACCTGGTGCTCGACGCCACGTACAACCCGGACTTCTCCCAGGTCGAGGCCGACGTGGACCGGATTCAGGTCAACGAGCGCTTCGCGCTCTTCTTCCCGGAGAAGCGGCCCTTCTTCCTGGACGGCACCGAGATCTTCCAGACCACCCAGCGGCTAGTCCACACCCGGCGGATCGTCGATCCCGTCGGCGGCGCCAAGGTGACGGGGAAGGTCGGCCCCTTCAACGTGGCGTACCTGGGAGCGTGGGACGAGGGCCCCCGCACGGTCTTCGACGGAGCCCACGACGCGGCCTACAACCTGGTTCGGGTCCGCCGGGACGTGGGCTCGGGCTCGACGGTGGGCTTTCTCTACACGGACCGGAGGTCCGCCGGAGGCGACGCCTACAACCGGGTGCTGAGCACCGACTTCCGGCTCCTCTTCGGGGGGCGCTACACCCTGGAGAGCCAGCTCACCGGGAGCTGGACCGACGGAGGCACTGGGTCCGAGGACCCGCAGCTCCGGCCCATGGTGACGCTGAACCTCAGGCGGTCCGGACAGCGCTTCAGCTTCCGGGCCAAGGTGGAGGACGTCCATCCCGAGTTCCGAACCCGGAGCGGCTTCGTGCCCCGGGTCGGCGACACCGAAGTGCAGGCCGCGGCCACCTTCACGCGCTACGGGGAGCCCGGGGCCTTCCTCGAGCGCTACGGCCTGGAGTTCCGCACGAACAACTTCTTCCGCCACGACGCCTTCTGGGACGGTCGGGCTCCCTTCGAGTGGGAGCTGGAGCTACAGCCGACCCTCTCCTTCCGGAACGACCGGAACGTCACCTTCGTCCTCCGGGACGGCTTCTTCGAGTTCCAGCCCTCCGACTACGACACCTACGCCATCC
>CAZMPV010000100.1:0-8424 GCA_964567985.1 uncultured Gemmatimonadaceae bacterium | reverse complement strand
ATCACGCTGTGCGCCGCCCTCAGCATGGCGGAGCTCGCCACCATGTTCCCCCGGGCCGGCGGCACCTACGTCTACCTCCGGGAGGCGTACGGCCCCATGGCCGCCTTCGTCTTCGGCTGGACCCGGCTCCTGCTGATCCAGCCCGCGGTCCTGGGCGGCATCGCCCTGATCTTCGCCGCCTACGCCCAGGCCTTCCTTCCCCTGAGCGAGGTAGGGGTCCGCCTCGTCGCCGCGGGCGCGATCCTGGTGCTCGCCGCCGCCAACTACCGCTCGGTCGTCTGGGGCGCGGCGATCCAGAACGTGAGCACCGGCGCCAAGGTGCTCGCCCTGGTGGTGCTGGCCGGCATCGCCTTCGTCTTCGGCGAGGGGAGCGGCGCGCTCACCGCCGCGCCGGAGCTCGGCCCGACCACCTGGGGAGGGTTCGGAATCGCCCTGATCGCCGTGCTCTGGTCCTACGACGGCTGGGGCGAGCTCCTCTACGCCGCCGGCGAGGTGAAGGACCCGGACCGGAGCCTGCCCCGGGCGCTGATCGGCGGCTCGGTGATCGTCGCCGTGGTCTACCTGATCGTGAACGCCGCCTTCTTCTACGTCCTGCCCCTCGACGAGGTCGCCGCCTCGGAGCTGGTGGCCGCCGACGCCGCCACCCGGATCTTCGGGGGCGTGGGCGCCTCGCTCGTCGCGGCGCTGGTCATGCTCTCCACCTTCGGCGCCCTGAACGGGGCGCTCATGGGCGGGCCCCGGGTCTTCTACGCCCTGGCCGAGGACGACCTCTTCTTCGAGAAGGTCGGCGAGGTCCACCCGAGCTTCGGCACCCCCCACGTGGCGATCGCCATGGCCGGGCTCCTGGGGGTCGGCTACGTCTCGGTGCGCACCTTCGAGCAGCTCGCCGAGGCCTTCATCCTGGGGCTCTGGCCCTTCTACATCCTGGTCGTGTGGGCGGTCTTCCGCTTTCGCCGGACCCGGCCGGACCACCCCCGCCCGTACCGGACCTTCGGCTACCCGTGGGTGCCGGTGGTCTTCCTCGTGGCCTCGGTCGCCATGCTCCTGAACGCCCTCGTCCGGCAGCCGCTCTCCACGGCGTACAGCTTCGGGATCATCCTGGCGGGGGTGCCGGGCTACTTCGTCTGGAAGGCGGCGCGGGGCTCGTCGGCGGAGAGCGGGACCGGCGAAGGCTGACCACCGGGAATCCGCCACGCGCGGCCTCCGGCGGAGGGCGTCAACGACGCCGTTCTGCCTTGCGATCCGGCGCCTCGAACCCTATTTCCGTGAGGTACCCATAGCATCGAGTGCGGGCGCCGCCCGCGGCTGGCGCTCCCCCCGCCGCGCCGGCCCGGACGCGCCTCCACACCAGGCGGAGAGCGGGCCATGAGCGAACCGGAGTTTCTCACCGCCGCCGACACCCGGTTGAACCGGCGGACCTTCATCAAGGGCGTCATCGCCGCCGGCGCCACCGTCTCGGCCGGCGCGTACCTCTTCCGCTCGTCCGGGGGCGCGGTCGCGTCTCCGTCGGCCCAGGAGACCGTGGGCCGGATGATGAGCCTCACCGTGAACGGGCAGACCCGCCGGGTGGACGTCCTCCCCCAGGAGACCCTGGCGATGACGCTCCGCTACAAGCTGGGGCTCACGGGCACCAAGCTCGGCTGCGACCGGGCCGAGTGCGGCGCGTGCACGGTCCTGGTGGACGGGGTCGGCCACTACTCCTGCAACATGCTGACCCACCAGGTGCGGGGCCGGGAGGTCACCACCGTCGAGGGGCTGGAGAGCCCGGAGGGGAACCTCCATCCGGTGCAGCAGGCCGTCCTCGACGAGGCCGGCTTCCAGTGCGCCTTCTGCGCGCCGGGCTTCATCATGAGCATGGTCGAGCTCGTCGAGAACAACCCGGACCCGACCCGGGAGGAGGCCGCCCACGCCCTCTCCGGCAACCTCTGCCGCTGCGGCGACTACACCAAGATCCTCGACTCCGCCATGCGGGCCGCCGAGTACGCGCGGACCACGGCGTGAGGAGCTGAGCCATGGCACAGGAAATGCCGCAGGAACGCGACTTCGATCTCCTCGGGACCGACCACGTCCCGCCGGACCTCCACGCCAAGGTCACGGGCCGGGCCCGCTACGCCGAGGACTTCCGGGCCGAGGGAATGCTCTTCGCCAAGCTGGTGACCAGCCCCATGCCCCACGCCCGGGTCCGGCGCATCGACGCGAGCCGGGCGCTGGCCATGGACGGGGTCGTGGGGATGATCACCGCCGACGACCTGCCGAACATCCCCGATCCGCCGGGCGAGGCCCCCCTGACGAACGAGCCCCTCTACGAGGGCGAGCCGATCGCGGCGATCGCCGCCGTGGACGAGGAGACCGCGGCCGCCGCCGTCGAGGCGGTGGAGCTCGACCTGGAGCCGCTCCCCTTCGTCATCGACCCGCTCCAGAGCCTCCGGCCGGACGGCCCGAACGCCCGCAGCCAGGGCAACGTCTACGCCAGCGGCCGGGAGATCTCCACGATCAAGTGGACCCGGGAGGCCTTCGACGCCGCCGGCGAGGACGGCTTCCCCATGGGCGAGGTCCCCGACGAGTGGAGCCTCGGCGACGTCGAGGCCGCCTTCCGCGACTCGGACCTCGTCTTCGAGGAGGTCCTCTACCACCAGTCCGTCAGCCATCACCCCATGGAGCCCCGCTCCTGCATGGCGTACTGGCGGAACGGGAAGGCCTACCTCTACGGCTCGACCCAGTCGGTGGCCCGTACCCGGGCGGCGGTGGCCGAGGGGCTGGGCATGGAGATGGAGGACCTGGTCTTCGTCGGCGAGTACTGCGGCGGCGGCTTCGGGAGCAAGATCTACGGCGCCTACATCATGCAGGTGCCCGTGGTGCTCTCGAAGAAGGTGGGCCGGCCGGTCATGCTCCGGGTCACCCGGGCCGAGGAGACCTACTTCGGCCGGGCCCGGCCCGGCTTCCAGGGGTGGGTCAAGCTCGGCTTCCGCAACGACGGCAAGTGCAAGGCGATCGACCTCTTCCTGGTCCAGGAGAACGGCCCCTACTCCCGGCAGAGCGACTACTCGATCGCCGGGATGATGTCGTCGCTGGCGTACCAGCCCGAGGCGATGCGCTTCCGGGGGGTCGCCGTGGTGACGAACACGCCGCCCAAGTCGGCCCAGCGGGCCCCCGGGGGCGCCCAGATGAGCGCCCTCTTCGAGCCGCTGATGGACAAGGCGGCCCGGGAGCTCGGCGTGGACCGCCTGGAGATCCGGCGGATCAACGCCCCGGACTCCGAGTCCACCTTCGGCGGCAACGAGAGCAAGGTGACCTCGGCGTACTGCCGGGAAGCCATCGACCGGGGCCGGGAGAAGTTCGGCTGGGACGAGAAGAAACAGCTCAGCGGCACCCGCCGGGGCTCGAAGGTCACCGGCGTCGGCATCGGCTTCGCCCCCTTCTTCGCCGGGAGCACGGGCTACGACGGCCTGATGGTCATCAAGCCCGACGGCAAGCTCTACATCCACCAGGGCATCGGAAACCTGGGGACCCACTCGGTCATCGACACGGCCCGGACCGCCGCCGAGGTCCTGAGCCAGCCGTGGGAGCGCTGCGAGGTGATCTGGGGCGACACCTCGAGGAACCTGCCGTGGAGCTCGTCCCAGTCCGGCAGCCAGACCACCCTGGCCCACACCCGGGCCAACCACGCGGCGGCCTCGGACCTGAAGCGGAAGCTCCAGGAGATCGCCGCCCGGGACCTGGGGGGAAGCCCCGACGACTACACCGTCGGCCGGGGCCGGGTCTACCGGGCCTCGAGCCCCGGAACCGGCATGGACGTGGGCCGGGCCGCCCGGCGGGCGATCGAGCTCGGGGGCCGCTACGACGGCCACGAGCTCCCCGACGACATCCACAGGATGACGGTGGAGGCCGCCGGCAACCTGGCCGGCCAGGGCGCCATGGGCGTGGCCAAGGACACCTACCCGGTGGAGGGCTCGGCGCTCTCCTACGTGGTCCACTTCGCCGTGGTCGAGCTCGACCACGAGACGGGCCATGTGGAGGTGAAGGAGTTCATGGCCGTGACCGACTGCGGCACGGTGCTCAACCCCCGGAGCCTGGCCGCCCAGCTCCACGGCGGGGGCGTCCAGGGCCTGGGCATGGCCATGAGCCAGAACTGGTACTACGACAACCGCTGGGGCGTGCCCCTGGCCAAGCGCTTCTACACGGCGAGGCCGCCCACCATCCTCGACGTGCCCACGGAGATGGACTGGGACGCGGTGAACATCCCGGACCCGTGGACGCCGGTGGGCGCCCGGGGGATCGGCGAGCCCCCGATCTGCTCCGGCGAGGCCGCCATCGTCTCGGCGATCTCGGACGCCATGGGCGGCGAGTGCATGTGCCGGACCCCGCTCCGGCCCGACAACATCCTGGCCGAGCTCGAGGGTCGCAGGTTGCCGTACGGGAAGCTCGAAGCCCACGCGTAGCGGGCGGGCCCGCAAGGAGATTAGAGAGCCATGGCAGTCATCAACGACATGATCCCCCCCTTCGAGCTCGTGCAGCCGGCGAGCGTCGACGAGGCGGTCTCGGCCCTCTCCCGGGCGGGCGAGGAGACGTGGGTGCTGGCCGGCGGCCAGGACTCCTTCGACTGGTTCAAGGAGCGGGTCAAGCGGCCCGAGGTGGTCGTGGACCTGGGGGGCATCGCCGAGCTCACGAGCCTGAGCGCCGGCTCCGACGGGCTGGAAATCGGGGCCATGGTCACGCTGACCGAGCTGAGCCGCCACCCCGGGGTCCGGGACCGCTACGGGGTCCTGGCCGAGGCCGCCGGCCTCGTGGCGAGCCCCCAGATCCGGAACCAGGGCACCGTCGGCGGAAACGTCTGCCAGGACGTGCGCTGCTGGTACTACCGGAGCGGCTGGCCCTGCTACCGGGCCGGCGGCAACGTCTGCTACGCCGACTCGCCCACGGCGATGAACCGGGAGCACTGCATCCTGGGCGCCGACCGCTGCGTGGCGGTGAACCCCTCGGACGTGGCCACCGCGCTCCTGGCCCTGGGCGCCACCATGGTCGTCCGGAGCCCGGACGGCGAGCGGGAGATCCCGGCCGAGAAGTTCTGGATGGGCCCCGGCACCGACATCACCCGGGTCACGGTGCTCGAGCCCGACGAGATCCTGACCTCGATCCGGGTCTCGCCCGACTTCGCCGGCGCCCGCTTCTACTACGAGAAGGTCGCCGACCGGAAGGTCTGGGACTTCCCGCTCATGAACGTGGCCTCGTCGGTCGTCGTCAGCGGCGGCGTGATCGAGCGGCTGCGGCTCGCCGTGAACGGGGTGGCCCCGACGCCGCTCCGGCTCACCGAGGTCGAGCGGGCGGTGGTGGGCAACCCGGTGAACGAGCGCACCGAGGAGCTGGCCGGCCGGCTCGCCGTCCGGAACGCCGAGTCGCTCCGGCACAACGACTACAAGATCGCCCTCATGAAGAACCTGGTGAAGCGCGCCGTCCGGGGCGGGGAGGCGGCCTGAGATGATCGACTGGGTGCGGACCGCGACGAACCCCTGGGGTCAGGAGGTCCTCATGGGGGTCGCCTGGGACCTGCTCTGGCTGGCCGCGATCGCGGGGGCGGTCTTCCTGGTGGGCCACGCCGTCTGGCACGCCACCCTGGCCCCGTCGGACGAGTACGAGGGAAGCCCCTCGCCCGAGCCGTCGGTGGATCCCGACGCCCGGCTGACCCGCCACGGCATGGGCGCCCGGCTCTTTCACTGGACCATGGCCGGGGCGATGCTCGTCCTGCTGGTGACCGCCTTCTTCCCGGTGATGGGGATCCAGTTCCCCTGGGTCACGATCCACTGGATCGCCGGGGTGGTCCTGATCGCCACCATCGTCTGGCACGTGATCCACGCCACCTTCTGGCAGAGCCTCTGGAACATGTGGATCTCGGCCGACGACGTCCGGGACGCCGTCCAGCGGGCCAAGCGCTTCATGGGCCGGGACGTGCCGCCGCCCCGCAAGCCGGGCAAGTACCCCCTGGAGAACAAGCTCTTCCACCACGCCACCACGGTGGCGGGGCTGGGCGTCATCGTCACGGGCGTCTTCATGATGTTCCGGGTGGACACCCCCTTCTGGACCCGGAACCCCTACCTCTTCTCGGACCAGGCCTGGGGCTGGATCTACGTGATTCACGGCCTCTGCTCCGTCGCCTTCGTCACCATGGTCATGGCCCACATCTACTTCGCCGTCCGGCCCGAGAAGCTCTGGCTGACCCGCTCGATGATCTTCGGCTGGATCACCGGCCGGGAGTACGGCGAGCACCACGACCCCGAGCGCTGGTCGGTGGAGGGCACCGCGGACGAGCCCGAGCTCCCGGACCCCGGCGGCGCCCCGCGCCCCGGGATCGAAGCCGCCGACTGACCGCCGACCGAGGAATCCGACCCCACATGGCCGACGCCAAGACCGAGCTCCGGGAGGGCATCGACCTCCTGGAGGAGACCTACGAGTTCCTCCTCTCCTACGCCGCCCGGGGGCTGCCCGGCGACGAGGGCGACGCCGGAGAGCTCCGGGAGTACCTGGAGAAGGCGGGCCGGACCATCGAGTCCCTGGCCGAGCGCTACCGGGCGGCCGTCGTCGAGGAGGAGCTCGAGCCCCGGGAGCGCCACGAGGCCTTCGCCGCGGTCGTCGAGGAGGACGCCCGCAAGACCCTGGCCGTGCTCCGGCTGGTGGAGGGCCAGCCCTCGATCTCCTCCCAGCTCATCGACAACCTGAACGCCTCGATGCACCTCCGGGCGCTCCTGACCGACCTCTTCGTCGTCGACGAGCTCCTGGCCCCCACGCCCGCCCGATCCGAGACGAACTGACCCCCCGACGATCCCGGAAGGACCCCCGATGACCGACTCCAGCGAGAGCGACGCACGCCCCGACGAGCCCACCCCCGGCGACGCCGCGGCCGCCGACCCCGACGCCCCCGACCCCGGGCGCCTCGACCTCCGGGTCGCCCGGGTCGTCAAGGCCCGGGAGCACACCAACGCCGACCGCCTCCTGCTGCTGGACATCGACCTCGGCGACGAGGAGCGCCAGATCGTGGCCGGCATCGTGAACCACTACGAGCTCGACGAGCTCGACGGCAAGCACATCGTGGTGGTGGCCAACCTTCAGCCCGCCGAGATCCGTGGAGAGAAGAGCGAGGGCATGCTCCTGGCCGCCGAGAACGAGGAAGACGAGCTCGGTCTGCTCCTGGCCCCCGAGGCCGAGCCCGGCCAGCGGCTCCGTCCCGCCTCGGGCGGCGAGCCCGCCGACGAGATCACCTTCGAGGAGTTCCAGGAGCACGACCTCCGCTCCGGACCCCTGGGGGTGAGAGTGGACGGCGAGCCCCTCTCCGGCGCCCGCTTCGAGATGGACCGGGGGGTGTACGGGCCGCTCAGGTAGTCGGCCCGGAACGCACCGGCGGCGGTTGCCGGGCATGGTCGCCCCCGTCATTCTCCATGCGTGTCAGGAACGTCCGCGCGACCCGAGGAGGCGACTTTGAGCCCGGACGAGCTTGAGAGCTCCGGCTCGGTAAGCGGAGCGCTGCGCCGATACTTCTCGTCGAGCGCTCCGGACGGCGTCGTCTCGGCCTACCTCTTCGGGAGCGTGGCCCGGGACGCCGACCACCTGGAGAGCGATGTCGACGTCGCGGTCCTGCTGGACCGGACCCTGCACCCCCACGCCCGACAGCGATCCGAGCTGTGCGTGTCCCTGACTTCGGAGCTGATCCACGCCCTGGAGCGAAACGACGTGGACGTCGTCGTCCTGAACGACGCACCTCCGGAGCTGGGGCGGAGGATCGTGACCGAGGGCGAGCGGGTCCACGTGGACGCCGTGGACGCCGACCGGGACTTCGTCCGGGACGTACAGCTCCGGGCCGCGGACCTGGATCCCTTCCTGGCCCGGATGCGCCGGATCCGCCTCGAGACCCTGCGTCGATGAGCGGTGGTCCGGGATGACGTTCCTGGTCGAGCGCCTCGGCGAGCTCCGACGGCACCTGGATCACCTTCGCGAGATTCGCTCACGGGTGACGGGCGCCCGCTCCCTGCGCGCCGACCTGAGCCTTCACAACGACGTCCTCTTCTCGCTTCTGAGCGTCGCTCAGCTCGTCATCGACATCTCCGGCGAGCTGAGCGCCCGGAGAAACCTCCCGTTTTCCGACTACACGGAGGCCGTCCGGAACCTGGACGCCATGCCCGAGTTCGACGAGGAGCTCGTGGACGAGCTGGCTCGACTCCCCGGATTCCGGAACGTCCTCATCCACGAATACGTGGCCCTGGATTACGAACGGGCGGTGGAAGCCCTGAACCGCCTCGAGCCCGTCGACGAGTTCGTGGCCCGGGTCACCGAGATCGTGCAGGAGAGCGAGGGCTGACCCCGAAGATCGAGTCCAGCGCCGAGTAGGGGACCACCCGCACCGGCACCGGCACCATGCCGGCTCCGCCGAAGCCCAGC
>CAZMPV010000099.1:0-8554 GCA_964567985.1 uncultured Gemmatimonadaceae bacterium | reverse complement strand
CTCGGTCCTGACGCCGGAGGCGATGGAGGGCTTCACCGTGATCTCGGGGCCGAGCTTCGCCATCGAGGTGGCCCGGGAGCTTCCCACGGCGGTGGCGGTGGCGAGCACCTCCGAGGAGACCCGTCTCCGGATCCAGGAGCTCTTCCAGACCGACTACTTCCGGGTCTACACGAACCCGGACGTGATCGGCGTCGAGCTCGGCGGCGCGCTCAAGAACGTCATCGCCCTGGCCGCCGGCGTCGTCTCCGGCCTGGGCTACGGGCACAACACCCTGGCGGCGCTGATCACCCGGGGGCTGGCCGAGATCCGGCGCCTCGGAGAAGCGATGGGGGCCGAGGCCTCGACCTTCGCGGGCCTGGCCGGAATGGGCGACCTGGTGCTCACGTGCACCGGGGACCTGAGCCGGAACCGGACCGTCGGCCGCCGCCTGGGCGAGGGGGAGTCCCTGGACGACATCCTGGACGAGATGAAGGCCGTCGCCGAGGGCGTGAAGACCGCCGACGCCGTGCGGGAGCTGGCCGAGCGCCACGGCGTCGAGATGCCGATCTCCCGGCAGGTCTACGAGATCCTCTACGAGGGACGGGCGCCGGCCGACGCGGTCCGGAGCCTCATGATGCGGGAGCCGAAGCCGGAGGAGTGGGGCTGAGCCCCCGCCCGGCCAGCTCCAACCACGGGAGCGGGACGATGGACGAGCCGATCATCAAGAAAGCGTACTACTCCATCGGCGAGGTCTGCGACCTCACCGGCCTCAAGCCCCACGTGCTGCGCTACTGGGAGGACCAGTTCGAGGTGCTCCATCCCCAGAAGAACAGCGCTGGAAACCGGGTGTATCGGCCGAAGGAGATCGAGCTCGTCCTCCTGGTGAAGCGGCTCCTCTACGAGAAGAAGTACACGATCGACGGAGCCCGCCAGAAGCTGAAGGAGATGCGGAGCGCCGGCGACCTCCAGGAGGAGCGCAGGGACGTCCTCGAGCCCGAGGTGCTCCAGGGGATGTGGGACGAGCTGAAGGAGCTCAAGGAGATCCTGACGCCGCCCGAGGACGAGTGAAGATCCTCTGCACCAACGACGACGGCTACCTGGCCGATGGTCTCCAGGTCCTGGCCTCCGCCGCCCACGCCCTGGGCGAGGTGACGGTGGTGGCGCCGGACCGTGAGCAGAGCGCAACGAGCCACTCCCTGACCCTCCACCGGCCGCTCCGGGCCCGCCGGGCCACCGACGGCGCCGTGGTCGTGGACGGCACCCCCACCGACTGCGTGATCCTGGCGGTGAACGAGGTCCTCGACGGCCGGCCCGACTTCTGCCTCTCCGGAGTGAACCACGGCCCGAACATGGGCGAGGACGTGCTCTATTCGGGCACCGTGGCGGCGGCGATGGAGGCGACCGTGGTCGGCATCCCCTCGGTGGCGATCTCCTACACAGGCGACACCTTCGAAGAGATCCCCGCATGGGAGGACTCGCTCCGCCGGCTCCTGGACCGGATCCTGGACCGGCGATCCTTTCCGGAGGACACGCTCCTCAACGTCAACCTGCCGCCCATCCCGCCCGCCGACGTGAAGGGGGTGCGGGTGACCTCCCTGGGACGGCGCCGCTACAGCGACTCCCTGACCCGGGACACCGACCCCTCGGGGCGGGAGTACTTCTGGATCGGCGGCGGCGTGAGCGACTGGCGGGGGACCGAGGACTCGGACTTCCGGGCCGTCGAAGAGGGCTACATCTCGGTCACACCCCTCCACCTGGACCTGACCAACTACGAGCTCCTCGAGGAGATCCGCGGGTGGAGCCTGACCCTGTAGCCGACCCCCGCTGGGTCGGGCGGCGGCGGCGCCTCATCGAGGAGATCCGGGCCCGTGGGATCGACGACCTGGAGATCCTCCAGCTCTTCGACCGGGTGCCCCGGCACCTCTTCGTCCCCGAGGGGATACGGCACCGGGCCTACGAGGACGCGCCGATCCCCATCGGATGGGGTCAGACCGCGTCTCAGCCTTCGCTCCAGGCCCTCTACCTGAGGCTGCTGCGGCCCGGGCCCGAGGAACGGGTGCTGGAGCTCGGCACGGGAAGCGGCTACCTGACGGCGCTGCTGGCGCTCATGGCGGACCGGGTCTACTCGGTGGAGCGGGTCCGGGAGCTCAGCGTCCGGGCCCGGGACGCCCTGGACCGCCTCGGTCTGGGGAACGTGGCGCTCCTGGTGGGCGACGGCACGATCGGGTGGCGGAAGTACGCCCCCTACCAGGTCGTCGTCGTCTCCGCGGCCTCGCCCTCGGTGCCCGAGACCCTGGTGGACCAGCTCGCCGATCCGGGTCGCATGCTCCTGCCGGTCGGGAGCCGGGAGAGCCAGGAGCTGGTCCTCGTACGGAAGGAGCGCGGCGAGGTGACCGAGGAGGCCGTCCGGGAGGACTGCTCCTTCGTGCCGCTGCTGGGGCGCTTCGCCTGGACCGAAAGGGAGGGGGAGTGAGCGGGGAAGCGAAGGAGGAGACGGTCCGGCCGCCGGGCGCCTCGCCGCCGGACGCGGCGCCGGGGCCCGTCCGGCGCCTCTACGACTGGGTCCTCCACTGGGCCTACACGCCCTACGGACCCCTGGCGCTCTTCCTCCTGGCCGCAGCCGAGTCGTCGTTCTTCCCGATCCCGCCGGACCCGCTCCTCATGGCCCTCTGCCTGGGGGCGCCGGCCCGGTCGTTCCGCTTCGCGGGCCTGGCGACGGTGGCATCGGTGGTCGGAGGCGCCATCGGCTACGGGATCGGGGCCGGGGCGTGGACCCTCCTGGGGGACTTCTTCTACCAGTACGTCCCCGGGGTCACCCCCGAGGCCTTCCTCCGGGTGCAGGGCCTCTACGAGCAGTACGACTTCTGGGCGGTCTTCGTGGCCGGCCTGACGCCGATCCCGTACAAGGTCTTCACGATCTCGTCGGGCGTCTTCGCCATCAACTTCCCGATCTTCGTCCTGGCCAGCACCCTGAGCCGGGGGCTCCGCTTCGGGATCATCGGGCTCCTGATCTATCAGTTCGGGCCCCCGATCAGCCGCTTTATCGACCGGTACTTCAACCTCCTCACCTGGGTGTTCGGGATCCTCGTCGTCCTGGGCTTCGTGGTCCTGGAGTTCGCGCTCTGAGGCGGGTCGGACCCCCGGGCCGGAAACGTCATGCGCGGCCGGTCGGCACGGGGACCGCCCGGGAGGGGACGATCGCGTCGTTTCGCGGGCGGCAGGAACGCCGTATATTCAAGCGCAGGAACGGGAATCGGCCGTTCTCTTCACACGGAGGATCGCCATGAGCAGCGACGAGACCGAGCGTCCCGAGCGGGAAGAGGACAGCCCGTCCTCCGGCCCGTCGGGCCCCTCGCGGAACGGCCCCGGTCCCGAGATGGACCGGCTCCCCCCGCCCGCCTTCCCCCCCGGATCCCGGCGGACCTCGGTTCCCCGGAGCCCGGGCCGGACCGACGGAGGCGAAGCCGGGGCCGAAGAGGACGGCGAGACGGTCCCCGACGAGGCCTTCATCCAGCCCGACGAGCCGATCCGCAAGGAGGCCCGGGGGATCCCCGACGACGCCTTCATCTCGCCCGACGACCCCTTCGTGCCGGCGGACTACGACGAGGAGGGCGAGGTCACGCCCATGAGCACCGAGGTCGACACCCGGACCCGGACGGCGACGAAGCACCGGAGCTCGGCCCCTTCGATCCACGAGCTCCCCTACCTCCTCGACCGGGTCGCCGAGCAGATCAACGAGGCCGGCGAGGACGCCCTCAACGTGCACCACGAGATGGGCCACTTCGAGGCCGCCCTCAAGAGCTTCCTCCGGGGATACCTCGAGGGGACCGGGGACTGACCGCCGCCTCGCCGGTAGACACCCCGAGCGACCGCCTCCATCTTTCGGGCCGGTCCCCGTAGCTCAGCTGGATAGAGCGACGGCCTCCTAAGCCGTAGGTCGCAGGTTCGAATCCTGCCGGGGACGCTGCGCTGCGACCCGCCGGCATTCCCCGGATCGGGGGTCCGCGATCACGGGCCCCTCAGGGGCAGAGACCGGCGCTCATCCCCAGGGGCACGGGCCAGCCGCCCTCCCGGCTTCGCTTGGCCAGGTACTGGGGGGTGTAGGCCCGGATCTGATCCACGCTCATCAGGTCGCCGAAGATCTCCACCAGGGCGAAGCGGTCGGGGCGGATGCTCTCGAACCGGTTCAGGGTGACGGGGCGCTCGTCGACGTAGAGCTCCGCGTCGGACCACTCGGGGCCCATCCTGGTGCGGACGCAGCCGGCCTGGGAGAGGCCGTCGAACCAGAGTCCGTATTCGTCCCGCATCAGGCGCAGGAGGTGGGGCTGGTCGGCCACCCGGAGGACCTCCCGACCGATGGTCCGGGACCGGAGGGACGTCCGGTTCCGGCGGACGTCGATCCGCTTCCGGTACTGCATGACCCCCTCCGCCCGGATCCCCTCCAGGGCCAGGGGAGAGGGCGCCAGGGCGACCTCCAGGGGCCGGAACGCCCCGTCTTCCGTCTCCACCGACAGGGTGTCCTCCCGGTAGCCGAAGGCGCTGACCACGACACGCTGGTCGAGCTCCGGTGAGAGCTCCAGGCCGAACTCCCCCCGCCCGTCGGTGACGGCGGCGACGCGTCCCGAGTCCGCCCCCACGTAGGCGCCCTCCACCGGCTGCCCGGTCACCTCGTCGAAGACCCGGCTCTCGAGGCTCGGGGAGAGGGACTGCTGCGCGACTGCCGTGACCGCACCCCCGTTGAGGGCGGCGCACGCCATGACGACGGCAGCGGGAAGGTCGAGAATGGATCGCTTCATGGTCAGCATTGACGTAAGATCTACGGACCCCGGTGGATCGAGCAAGCTGTACCCCGGGTGCCTCCGCCGGGACCGCTTTCCCCGGCGGCGTCATCGTTGTACGTTGTACACATGAAAAGAGTAACGGCAAGCGAAGCGCGCCGGAACTGGTTCCGGATCCTCGACGAGGTGGCCGCCGGCGCGGTCGTCGTCGTGGAGCGGTCCGGGCGCCGGATCCTCATCCAGCGGGAGGAGGGAGCGGACCCCGTGGAAGAGATTCCCGACTACGACTCCGTGGTCTCGGGCTGTGACCTCGACCACGCCGACGAGTGGGGGTGGGCGTGGGAGGGGCCGGAGGGCGAGGTGTCGCCGACCTCCGCCGGCGACGAGACCCGGGAGACGGGGCGCGAGCCCGAGAGAGAGGGAAAAGGGGAGTGAACACTCTTCTCGACACGCACTTTCTCCTCTGGATCGTTCTCGACGTGCCCCGCATCGACGAATTCCCGTGGCTGGAACGTTACCGACCCTGGGGAATCTCTCCGGTTTCGTTCCTGGAAGTCCAGTTCCTGGGCGAGGTCGGCAGGCTCGAGGTCCGGCAGCCGGACTTCGTCGAGGCGGTGGGACGGGATCCCCGCTTCGAGGTGGACGAAGTTCCGCTGGTGAGGCTGATCCGGAAGGCGCTGCCCCTCTCGTGGACCCGGGATCCCTTCGACCGGCTCATCGCGGCGCACTCCGATTCCCGCAGGGTCCCCCTCTGCACCCTCGACCGCCGCATGCGGCAGGAGCACCCGATGCTCGTACCGGAACTGGAGGAGCGGACGTGACCGCGCTTTCGCCACTTTCGCCCGTTCGCCCTCCTCGCGGCCTCGGCCCGCACAGGCCCGGAATCGGCCTCGTCCTCTGCTGTCTGCTCGTCCTCCCCCTTCTCGTCGCCTGCGCAGAGGAGGGAAGTGAGCCCGACGACGCCTCGTCCGACGCCGCCTCCGCCGAGGTCCCCGCCGGCCTCCGGGACCTCCCCGGCGACGCCCAGGCGATCTCGCTCCTGGGCGACACCCTCCGCCCGCCGGCCATGGACTCGGCGGCCCGGGCCACCCAGGAGGCGAAGCTCGACTCCGCCCGTGCCGACCTCGAGGCGAATCCCGAGGGCGCCACGGAGCTGATCTGGGTGGGGCGCCGCCTGGCGTACCTGGGGCGCTACCGGGAGGCGATCGAGACCTACTCCCGGGGCATCGAGCTCCACCCGGACGAGCCTCGTCTGTACCGGCACCGGGGTCACCGCTGGATCACGCTCAGGCGCCTCGACCGCGCGGTGGAGGACCTGGGCCGGGCCGCGGAGCTGATCGAGGGCACCGAGGACCGGGTGGAGCCCGACGGGCTGCCCAACGAGCGGGGCGTCCCGACCTCGACGCTGCACTTCAACATCTGGTACCACCTGGGCCTGGCCCACTACCTCCGGGGCGACTTCGAGGCCGCCGCCGACGCCTACGAGGCGTGCCTGGAGGCGTCGAAGCACCCGGATTCGGTGGTGGCCACCACCT
Source organism: uncultured Gemmatimonadaceae bacterium (assembly GCA_964567985.1). Classification (GTDB taxonomy): domain Bacteria; phylum Gemmatimonadota; class Gemmatimonadetes; order Longimicrobiales; family Gaopeijiaceae; genus CAZMPV01. The sequence continues at coordinate 2,262 of CAZMPV010000099.1, read as the reverse complement.
ACTGGTACTACCTGACCCTCCGGCGGCTGGGCCGGGACGACGAGGCCCGGGCGCTCCTGGAGCCGATCCACGACGACATGGACCTGATCGAGTCCACGTCGTACCACCGGCTGCTGAAGCTCTACAAGGGGGAGCTCCTGGCCGGCCAGCTCCTCGGGCCCACCGGCGAGGAGGCCACCCTCCAGAGCACGACGACGGCCTACGGCGTGGGTGCGAACCACCTCGTCGAGGGACGGAACGACGAAGCCTACCTGGTCTTCCGGGCGATCCTCCGGGGCCGGGACCAGTGGCCGGCCTTCGGCTACATCGCCGCCGAGGCCGAGCTCGCACGCATGCAACGAGAACCACGGAGTGACACCCGATGACCGGAACCGCGCTTCTCACCGCCGTGATCGTGGCCGCAGGGCTGCAGCAGGCGCCCCAGCCCGACACCGTCCGGATCGAGCCCCCCCGGCTCACCCTGGAGGTGGACGACTCCCGGACCCTCTCGGCCGTGGCCCTGGACGACGACGGCGAGCGCCTCGAGGGGCTCAGGACCCGCTGGCTCCTCGTCGAGGGCGACGCGGTGAGCCTGGAGCCCGGGGGTCGCGTCACGGGCGTGCGACCCGGCACCGCGCGGGTGGCGGCCGTCGTGGGCGGCACGATCGCCTTCGCCGCGGTGGAGGTGTCCCCGCTGCCGGCCTCGGAGCTCGTCGCCGAGCTCCCCGACGGCGACCTCCTGGCAGGGACCAGCGCCCCCCTCCGCATCGAGGCCCGGAACCGCCTGGGAGAGACCCTGCGTGACCCGGATCTGAGCTTCGAGAGCTCCGATCCGTCGGTGGCCCGGGTCGATCCCGCAGGGCGCGTCTTCGCCGGGGAGGCCGGCGAGGCCACCGTGACCGTCTCGTCGTCGGCCGCCCGGGCCCGGGTGACGGTCAGCGTCCGGCCCGCTCCCGACCTCCGCTTCTCGCTGGAGCCCGGGAGCAGGGAGGTCCGGACCGGCGACGTCGTCCGCTTCCGGGCCGCCGCCCGGGGCGCCGACGGGGAGCGCGATCTCCTGCCCGCCTGGTCGGTGAGCGGCTCGGGCGCCCGGATCGAAGCCGAGGGCGCCGACGGCGTCTTCGTGGCCGAGGAGCCCGGCCGCTACCGCGTCACGGCCCTCGTCGGCGAGGACGAGGCCCTCACCGCCCACGTGGACGTCACCGAGCGGGAGTACGACAGCCGCCTGGTCGAGGTCGGGCGGGGCCCGATCACGAGTCACCACTCCGGCGACATGTGGGCCTTCGAGGGCGTCGACGGTCGGGACTACGCCTACGTGGGCACCTTCATGCACGACTGGATGAAGGCGTGGGACGTGACCGACCCGGGGAGCCCGGTCCTGACCGACTCCGTCCAGGTCGACGCCCGGCGGATCAACGACGTGAAGATCCACCCGAACGGCCGGCTCGGCGTGATCACGCGGGAGGGGGCCTCGGACCGGCGGAACGGCATCGTCCTCCTCGACCTCTCGGACCCCGCCCACCCCACGATCCTCTCCGAATACGAGGAGACGGTGACCGGGGGAGTGCACAACGTCTGGATCGACGGCACCGACGACCTGATCTACGCGTGCCACAACGGCACCTCCGACCTCCACATCCTGGACATCTCGGACCCGGAGAACGTCCGGGAGGTGGGCCGCTGGGGGCTCGACAAGGAGGCGAAGACGCTCCACGACGTCATCGTCCAGGAGGGCTACGCCTACCTCTCCTACTGGGACGACGGGCTCGTCATCCTGGACGTGGGCGCCGGCAGCCACGGCGGCACGCCCACCGAGCCCGCCTTCGTCAGCCGGATCGCCTACCCCGAGGGCAACACCCACGTGGCGTGGCGGGACGGCGACTACGTCTTCGTCGGCGACGAGATCTTTCCCGACGACTGGGACGCCGACCGGCCCATCGAGGCTCGGGGCTTCATCCACGTGATCGACGTCTCCGACATCGAGAACCCGGTGGAGGTGGCCAAGTACGAGGTCCCCGAGGCCGGGGCCCACAACGTCTGGGTCGACGACGACCGCCTCTACATCGGCTACTACCAGGCCGGCCTCCGGGTCGTGGACGTCTCCGGCGAGCTCCGGGGCGACCTCTACGAGCAGGGCAGGGAGGTGGCCCGGCTCGTCCCCCTCGACGAAGAGACCGTGGTGCCGAATTGGCCCATGGTGTGGGGCGCCCAGCTCCACAAGGGCAACGTCTTCTCCTCGGACATGAACTCGGGCCTCTGGATCACCCGGCTCGACGAAGAGGG
>CAZMPV010000098.1:0-8577 GCA_964567985.1 uncultured Gemmatimonadaceae bacterium | reverse complement strand
CGCTCGGCCTCGAGGAGCACCCGCCGGGAGATCACGATGTTCCGGCGGCGCTTGTTGAGCTTCAGGATCTTGAACTCGTAGGTGTTGCCGACCAGGTCCTCGATGTTCGGGACCCGGCGCAGCGCGATCTGGGAGCCCGGCAGGAAGGCGTCCACGCCCATGAGGTCGACGGTGACACCGCCCTTGATCTTCCGGGCCAGCGTGCCCTTCACGGGCTCGTCGTTCTCGTAGGCCTCCTTGATCTCCTCCCAGACCCGGAGGAAGTCGGCCTTTTTCTTGGACAGGACGACGATGCCGTCCTCGTCCTCCAGGCTCTCCAGGAGGACCTCGACCTCGTCGCCGACGTCGGGCTCGTCCTTGAACTCGTCGAGAGCCACCGAGCCCTCGCTCTTGAAGCCGAACTCGAGGATCGCGGCGGTCTCGGTCTTCGACAGGACCCGGGCCTGGACGATCTGGCCCTCCCGGAACTCCCCGATCTCGTCCTCCCGCTCGTCCAGGAGCTGGGCGAACTCGTCCCGGGAGACGTCGAGCTGCTCCTCCCCGTAGGGGTCCATGTGCAGCTCGTCGGAGGTACCGACCCGGGGCGGCTCCTGCTCGATGTGCTCCGGGTCCTCGACGATCTGCTCCGGCTCGGCCACCGCGGCGACGGTGTCGCCGGCGGGGTTCGAGGAGGTCGGGTTGTCGGGGGAATCGGCCTGGGAAGAGGTGTCGGCCGTGTCCGTCTGCGTCTGGTCGTTCGAGTCGGTCATGGAAGCCTCGTGGCCCCCGGAAGGGGGGTCGCGCGCCGGGCGGGATTCCAGCGGGCCCGCGCCCGGGTTGATTGAAACGAAGAAAGGCCGGAAGGGCCGCGCATCGGCCCCTCGATGGCCTTTCGGCGAACTCCGTGAACGCGTCTCCGAAGGAGACGAACGCCCCCGTAACGCCGGGAGCGTAGCATGGGGAAGCTAGACCGGCCCTACCTCTCGGTCAAGGCCTCGACGCGGCCCACGATCCGCTCCACCTGGGCCTCGAAGTCGAGCTCCGTGGTGTCGATCTCCACGGCGTCTTTCGCCCGGCGCAGCGGGGAGATCCGGCGACCGGCGTCCCGGACGTCCCGGGCCCGGATGCGGTCCTTCTCGGTCTCGACCCGGTCGGGAGACGGATCCTCGGCGCCCCGCTCCGCCAGCCGGCGCCGGGCCCGCTCCTCCAGGTCGGCGGTCAGATAGACCTTGAGGTCGGCGTCGGGGAAGACCACCGTTCCCATGTCCCGACCGTCGGCGACCAGTCCGCCCTCCCGTCCGGCGTCGCGCTGGAGGCCGAGGAGGCGGGCCCGGACCGCGGGGAGCCGGGCCGCCCGGGAGACGTGCTCCGTGACCGCCTCCGTCCGGAGCTCCTCGTCCAGGGGCTCGCCGTCCAGGAGGACCCGGAAGCCGCTGCCCTCGGGGCGGATCTCCAGGGGGATGGCGTCCAGCTCCCCCTCGCCCACCTCGTCCCAGCGCTCCGGCGGGACGTCACCCCGGAGCAGCACGTAGGTGAGCGCCCGGTAGAGGGCGCCCGAGTCGAGGTGCCGGAGGCCGATGCGGCGGGCCACCGCCCGGGCCGTGGTGGACTTTCCAGACCCGGCTGGCCCGTCGATCGTGATCACCGGTCCGCGACTCCGGTCCCCTCCCTCCGGGACGGCCGGGGCCCGGCGCCCGCCTCCGGAACGGCGGCCCCGGCGCACCCGCCGCAGGTCGTCCCAGAAGCCGGGGTAGCTCACGTCCACGGCCTCCCGGCCGTCGATCTCGATCTCGCAGCCGGGGGCGGCGGCCAGGACCCCGAAGGCCATGGCGATTCGGTGGTCGCCGAAGCTGCGCACCCGGCCCCGGAGGGGGCGATCGCTCCCCTCCACGACCAGCCCGTCCTCCCGCTCCTCGACCTCGGCCCCGACGGCCCGGAGGTTCTCCACCAGAGCCCGGATCCGGTCGGTCTCCTTCACCCGGAGCTCGGCAGCGTCCGTGATCCGGGTCTCGCCCCGGGCCCGGACGCCGAGGACGGCCACGAGGGGCAGCTCGTCGATGAGCCTCGGAATCTCCTTCCCCCCGACCTCCACGCCCGTCAGCTCCGACGGTCGGACGAGGAGGGCGCCCGACGGCTCTCCCGGGCCCTCGTCCTCGCCGCCCTCCGTCTCGACGTCGCCGTCCATGCGCCCGAGGACGTCCAGGAGCCCGGTCCGGGTGGGATTGAGGCCCACGTCCCGGATCACCAGCTCGTCTCCGGCCCCGCCCAGGAGCCCGAGGGCCACGAAGAAGGCCGCCGAGGAGACGTCGCCCGGGACGTGGAAGTCCAGAGGCCGGAGGCGGTCCGGCGGATCCCGGAGCTCGACCTGCCAGCGCGGGCCCCGGGCGTGGGAGATCACCGGGGCCCCGGCGAGCCCCAGCATCCGCTCGGTGTGGTCCCGGGAGCGGCCGGGCTCGCTCACGAGGACGAAGACCCCGCCCGTGACCCCGGCCAGCAGCAGCGCGCTCTTCACCTGGGCGCTGGCCACCGGCGTCTCGTACTCCACCGGTTTCAGCTCGCCGCCCTCGAGACGGAGGGGGAGCCGCCCCGGGGCGTCCAGGGCCTCGAAGCGGGCGCCCATCGTCTCCAGGGGCCCCGTCACCCGCTCCATGGGCCGGGAGCGGAGCGAGGCGTCGCCGGTGACCACCGCCTCCACTCCCGCCCCGGCCAGGACCCCCAGGAGGAGCCGGGCCCCGGTGCCGCTGTTCTCCAGGTCCAGGAGCCCGTCCGGAGTCCGGAGCCCGTCCAGGCCGACGCCCTCCACCCCGATCTCCGAGCCGTCGTCCGGGAGGTGGGAAAGATCGGCGCCCAGCGCCCGGAGGGCCCCGGCGGTGGCCCTGGGATCCGCCCCGGCCAGGAGCCCCGAGAGCCGGCTCCGGCCGTCGGCGAGTGCGGCGAGGATCAGCGCCCGCTGGGTCATCGACTTGTCGCCCGGGACGGTCAGCTCCATCCGTTCCCCCGTCTCCAGCGGCGGGTGCGCTCCATGTACTCGGTGACGGTGTCGAGGCGGTCTTCGTCCAGGTGCTCGGCCAGGGCCTCGAGCTCGTCGGCCAGGGCCCGGAGCGCCTCGGCGTCTGCGGAGGCCAGGGCGGCCAGGAGGCCGCGCCAGAGGTCGGGCGGGCTGGCCGCGAGACGGGTGCCGTCCCGACCGCCGGGTCCCAGCTCGGGGACCTCGAGCCCGGCCCGACCGAGGACCGTGGCCAGGGCGTTGGAGGCGAGCTGTGGCAGATGGCTCGCCAGGGCCATCCGGCGGTCGTGCTCGTCGGCGTCCACCCACTCGATCCGGGCTCCGGCCCGCTCCCAGAGCCCCTCGATCCGCGCGGCGACCTCGCCTCCGGCGTCTCCCCGGACCAGATGGACGAGGGCGTCCCGGAAGAGATCCGCCCGGGAGGCGCCGAAGCCGGTCTCCTCGCTCCCGGCCATGGGATGGGAGCCCACGTAGCGGCTCCCTTCACCGAGCTCCCGCATCCGCTCCAGCACGGGTCCCTTGACGCTGACCACGTCGGTGATCACGGCGTCCGGGCTCCAGCGCTCCCGGTGGGCGGCCATCAGCTCCAGCGTCGCCTCCAGGGGCGCGGCGTAGACGACGATGCCTCCGGACGCCGCGGCGGCTTCCGCGCTCCCGACGCCCCGGTCCACGACCCCTTCGCCCTCGGCCGCCGCGAGAGCGGCTCCGTCGAGGGACGACGCTACGATCCGGATCTCCGGGGCTGCCGCCTTGAGGGCCCGGGCCAGGGACCCGCCCAGGAGGCCGAGGCCCACCACCGCCACCGTCGGGAGCGGCCTCTTCTCCGCTGCGCCGCTCATTCGTCCTCCGGAGCCCCGTAGGGGATCTCCACCACGTAGCCGTCGTAGGCCGCCACCGCCCCGGGGAAGACCTCCCGGGCCTCCTCCTCCAGGGGACGGGCGTTCTCCGAGTAGCGGGCCGAGACGTGGGTCAGGACCAGGCGGTCCACGCCCGCCCGGCGGGCGACCTCCCCCGCCTCCCGGGCCGTGGAATGATAGGTATCCCGGGCCCGGATCCTCTCCTCGTCGGTGAAGGTGGCGTCGTGAATCAGGAGCTGGGCGTCCCGGGCCCGCTCCACCGTGGCGTCAGTGGGTCGAGTGTCGCCGGTATAGACGACGGTCCGGCCCGGACGGGAGGGCCCCACCACCTCCTCGGGGCGGACGACCCGTCCGTCGACCTCCACCGGCTCGCCCCGGTGGAGTCGCCCGAAGAGGGGCCCCTCCGGCACGCCCAGGGCCCGGGCCTTCTCCACGTCGAAGCGGCCCAGCCGGTCGTGCTCCTCGAGGGCGTAGCCGAGCGCCGACGTTCCGTGCTCCACGGGATAGGCGACGATCTCGTACTCCTCCCGCTCGACCGCCTCGCCCGGCCGGAGCTCCTGGACGTGGATCGGGAAGTTCACCCGCTCCACGCCCAGGTTCACCGCCTTGTGGAGGACCGACCGGGATCCCCGGGGTCCGTAGAGGGTCATCGGCTCGGTCCGTCCCTGGAGCCCCATGGTCCGGAGCAGCCCCACCACGCCGAGGAAGTGGTCGGCGTGCATGTGGCTGAAGAAGATCCGATCCAGGGAAAAGCCCGTGGCGTAGCGCATCATCTGCCGCTGGGTCCCCTCCCCGCAGTCGAAGAGGAGCGACTCCCCTTCGCGCTGGACGGCCACGGCGCTCACGTTCCGGCCCACCGTGGGGCGGGACGCGGCGGTGCCGAGGAAAGTGACTCGAATCATGGGGGCCGCTCGACTGGGGAAATCGGTCGCTGCAGAAGGTAGCGAGTGACGTGGACCGATCAACCCGAGCCGGCCGCGGGACCGGCCCGACGACTTTCCTCTTGGACACCCGGACGCCCGCCGCTTAACGTAGGGTCGAACCGGGGTCGGAGCATTCTCCGACCCCCGCCTCCAGACCTGGAAGGGTGTCCCCTTCTGAAGGAGCCTCCATGCCTTCCCGACGCCAGTTTCTCGGCGCCCTGGGGCTGCCGGCCTTCGCGGCCGCCGCCGGGGTCGACGTGCCCCTGCCCGGCCTCTCACGGAGCGCGACCGACGTCGCCGCCGAGCTCTCCTCGCATCCCGGGACGCCGGAGTCCGTGGCCCGGGACGAGGACTTCTGGGCCGAGGTGGCCCGGGCCTTCACGGTGGACCGGACCCTGGTCAACCTGAACAACGGCGGCGTGAGCCCGTCCCCGGCGTGGGTGCAGGACGCCATGAAGCGGCACCTGGACTACTCGAACGAGGCGCCGACCTACACCATGTGGAAGATCCTGGAGCCCCAGCGTGAAGGGGTCCGGAAGCGGATGGCCCGCCAGTGGGGAGTGGACGCCGAGGAGGTGGCCTTCACCCGGAACGCCTCGGAGAGCCTCCAGACCCTCCAGCTCGGATACGACCTGAGGGAAGGCGACGAGGTCCTGACCACGACCCAGGATTATCCCCGGATGATCACGACCTTCCAGCAGCGGGAGCGCCGGGAGGGCATCCGGCTCCGTCAGATCCGGATCCCGACCCCCGCCGAGGACCCGGACGAGGTCGTCCGGCGCTTCGAGGAGGGGATCACCGACCGGACCCGGATGATCCTCATGTGCCACATGATCAACCTGACCGGCCAGATCCTCCCGGTCCGGGACGTGGTCGAGATGGCCCGGGGCTACGACATCCCGGTCATCGTGGACGGGGCCCACGCCCTGGCCCACTTCCAGTTCGACATCTCCGAGCTGGGCTGCGACAACTACTCGACGAGCCTGCACAAGTGGCTCTTCGCGCCCCACGGCACGGGGCTCCTCTACGTCCGCAGGGAGAAGATCCCCGACATCTGGCCCCTGATGGCCGCCCCGGAGCGGATGGACGACGACATCCGGAAGTTCGAGGAGATCGGGACCCATCCCGCGGCCAACTACCTGGCGATCGGAGAGGCCCTGACCTTCCACCAGGGCATCGGCGGCGACCGCAAGGAGGCCCGCCTGATCTATCTCCGGGACTACTGGGCCGAGAAGCTCCTGGAGCTCGACCGGGTCCGGCTCCACACCAGCCTGAAGCCGGGCTTCGCCTGCGGGATCGCCAACGTGGAGGTCGTGGGCGAGGACACGGGCTCCATCGTCCAGTGGCTCTGGCAGGAGCACCGGATCATCGCCACCCCGATCAACCACGACGAGTTCACCGGGCTGAGGATCTCGCCCAGCGTCTACACGACCCTGGAGGAGCTGGACCGCTTCGTGGACGCCATGGCCCACGTCGTGCGGAACGGAGTGCCCCAGGCGTGAGGAGGATCCCACTCCCGGCTGTCGCGCCCGGGAGGCCGTGCTCCCGGGACCTCGGGGCGCTGAGCGGGCTCCTCCTCCTCGTCGTCCTCCTCCTCGGCGGAGCCGGTCCCATTCCCGGCCCCCCGGGGGCGGCCGCCGCCGACGTCCCGGACGAGCTCGCTCGGGTTCATACGGCCCTGGAGGCGGCCTCGCCCCCTGAAGGGTCCACCCTCCGCCGGCCGGTGACCGAGATCCGGCTCCGCTTCACCACCGAGGTGCAGCTTTCGCTGAGCAGGATCACGCTGACGGGCCCGGACGGCCCGGTGGCGGATGGCCGGGAGCCGGAGGGCGTGGAGGGCTCGGAGGGTCGGGAGATCCGGCTCGCCCTGGACGCGCCCCTCCCCGTGGGCGGGTACACCGTGGAGTGGCGCACCGCCGGGCCGGACAGCCACCCGATCCGGGGCAGCTACTCCTTCCGGATCGGACGAGCCCGGACGGCCGGTGACACGGCGGTCGGCGCCGGGACGGGCGTCGACACGGCCGGCGGCGATCCAGCGGACCCGGACACGGCGCCGGCGGCCGCCCCCGCCGCCGGGGCCGGCAGCGTCGAGGAAGAGGGCGTCACCCCCGTGGGCATCGCCGTCCGATGGCTCTTCTTCCTCTCCATCGTCGGCATGGTCGGCCCCGTGGCCTTCCGGGCCCTGGTGCTCCCGCAGATCGGGCGGGACGAGGAGCTGGTGGTGGCCCTTCCCCGGGCTGCCCGGGGCGCCTGGAGGATCGGCGCTGCCGCCGGCGTCCTGGCCGTCGTGGTCCTGCCGGCCCGCCTGTGGCACAAGTCCGTGGAGTTCTTCGGCGGCGCCGCCCTGGGGGCCGGGAACCTGGTGGACCTCCTCTTCCGGAGCCCGTGGGGCGCGGCCTGGCTCATGGAAGTGGGGCTCGTCGTCCTCTTCGTTCTCGGCCTCCTCTGGTCCCGGCGGGACGGTACGGGGAGGTGGGGGTGGTCGGTGATGGGGATCGGAGCCGTCGGGATGTGCCTCGTGCCCGGGATGTCGGGCCATGCCTGGGGCGCCGGCGCCCTCCGGATTCCGGCCCTGACCGCCGACGCCCTCCACGTCCTGGCCGCCGGGGTCTGGATGGGCGGGCTCGGGACCCTCGTCATGGCCGGGCTCCCCGCCGTCCGGGCGCTCGGGGCCGGGGAGGCCCTCCCACGCCTCCTCCCCGCGCTGGTGGGCGCCTTCTCCCGGACGGCTCTGGTGGCGGTGGCCCTCCTGGTGGGGAGCGGCCTCGTGAACGCCTGGATCCACCTCCAGTCCCCGACCCAGCTCTTCACCACGCCCTACGGTCGGACGCTGGCGCTCAAACTGGGGGTGGTGGCCGGCGCCATGGCCCTCGGCTTCTACAACTGGCGGGTCGTGCGCCCCTCCCTGGAAGAGAGCCCCCGTCCCGGACTGATCCGCATTCCGGCCACCGTGGAGTTCGTGCTCGGGCTGATCGCCCTGGCCGCGGCGGCGGTCCTGGTTGCGACGTCGCCGCCGGGATGAGGCGGGCTCCGTCCAGTGCCTGGATATTACATTAGGTAATTCGACCCAAGCGACTCTCTTATAGGTTGTTAGCGCGCATGAGCAAGTGCCCTTCTATCGCCATCGGTCCGGGCGCCGCCCGGCCGTCGATCCCCCGCGGCTCCGCCTGCCCGTCCGCCCTTCTGTCAGCCCTGCTCGTCGTCGCCTCCTCCTTCCTGGCGCCGGTCGCGGCTCCCGCCCAGGAGGCCTTTTCCATCGCGGACGTGTTGAGCGCGCCCATGCCGTCCGAGCTGGTCGCCGCTCCAACCGGCGGGACGATCGCCTGGGTCCAGGACGCCCGGGGCGCCCGGAACGTCTGGGTGGCCCGGGGGCCCGGGTTCGAGGGCCGGCGGGTCACGGCGTGGAGCGAGGACGACGGCCAGGCCCTGGGCGACCTGGCCTTCAGCGCCGACGGAAAGCGCGTCGTATTCGTCCGGGGAGGGGCCCCGAACCGCCGGGGCGAGCTTCCCAACCCCACCAGCGACCCCGAGGGCGTGGAGCGGGCGCTCTGGTCGGTGCCCGTGGACGGGGGTGGTGAAGCGGTCGAGCTCGCCGAAGGGCACGGTCCGGCACCCTCTCCGGTGGCCGGCGCCGTGGCCTTCCTCCGGGACGGCGACATCTGGACCGTGCCCGCCGACGGGAGCGCCGACGCCGAGCGGCTGGCCCGGGTCCGGCGGGGCGCGTCCTCGCTCCGTTGGTCCCCCGACGGAGACCGTCTGGCCTTCGTGAGCGGCCGGGGCGAGCACGCCTTCGTAGGAGTGGTGAACGCCG
>CAZMPV010000097.1:0-8611 GCA_964567985.1 uncultured Gemmatimonadaceae bacterium | reverse complement strand
CCGCCGGCTCGGCGAGCTTCTCCAGCTCGTCCTCGGCGAACTCCCGGACCTCTTCCTCGCCGTCCAGGACCACTCCGTAGCGGCCCGGCTCGTAGTCGCTCAGCTCGACCACGACGCCCTCCCGGCCCAGGAGGTCTGCGTTCATGGGAAGCCTTCCGCGCTTGACTCGGATCCGGGTGCCCTGGGGAAAGATCGGTGCGTGAATCATGTGGAATCGGGCTGAGGCGTGGGGGATTCGGCTCGGGACGGGCGGGTCGGATCGACCGGACCCGGCCGGGTCCGGTCAGGGGGCGCCGGCGAGATCGGGGATCTGCACGCCACGGCTGATCTCCCGCACCACGTGTCGGGCCAGCCGGTTCGGAGACCGCTCGCCCCGGCGCCCCAGGATCCGGGCCACCGTCAGGCGGCGCCCGTCGGCGCAGACGACGTTCACGATGGCCGCCGGGTGCTCGGCGGCCGCTTCGAGGCCCATCGCCGGGACGTCCTTCTCCAGCTCCACCGAGAGGCCGATGACGGCGAGCCGCACGTCGCCCTCCTCGAGGGAGCAGACGACGTGATGAAGGTGCTCCTCCGCCACCACGTGGGTGGCCAGGAAGGTGGGCATCCCGTCCACGAGGAGCGCCAGGGCGATGCCGGCGTGACCGGCGGGCACGGACGTCTCCGCCTCCGCCCCGGAGAGGACGGAGAAGAGGACGGGGTATTCCGGGGTCGCGTAGGCGTTGATCCGGCTCATCACGTGAGAAGTGTGCTCGGAATTCCGGACCGGCGCAAGCGTTGTTGACCCTCCGCGATACGCCTAAATTGAAGGGACGAGGGGCGTTTCGCGCCCATTCGTGCACGGGCCGAGAGGAAAGGGAGCGAAGGGGTGTCCCAGTACCTGAAGATCGTCGCCGTGGCGCTCCGACGCCCCACGCTCCTCCCGGCGCTCCTGGGAGCGGCGTGGGCCTTCCGGGCCAGGGACTGGTACCGGCGCCCCCCCTTCCTGCCCCTGCCGTCCCGAGCGTACCTGCGCTGGCGCATGGAGACGGCCTACGGCGATCCGGACGCCACGCCGCCGCCCGACGAAGTGGCGCGATTCCTTCGCTGGGCCCGGGAGATGCGCCGCCGGATGTAGCGGATTCCGCCGGCCGGTCGCCGGGAGGTGATCCGGATCCGTCCGGAGCCGCAGAGCCTTTCGCAGAGATGGGAGTCCCGTCTTGAAGTACGTCTTCTACCTTCTGATCGCCCTGGGTGCGGCCCTCTACTTCCCCAGGAGCCGGGCCGTCATCGCCGACTTCGCCGAGCCGGCCATCACGCCGGTCCTCCGCTGGGGCACGAACAACGAGCTGGAGCGGATCGCGGGAGACCTGCAGAACGAGGTCCAGACCGGACGGGGTCTTCCCGCCCAGGGCGAGGACTTCCAGGCCTGGCTCCGGGACAACTACCAGGGCGAGGACAGCCGGCTCGACTCCTGGGACGGCCCGTACTACCTCGAGATCGAGTTGGGCACCTTCCGGGTCGTCTCGGCCGGGCCCGACGGGGAGCGCGGGACCGCCGACGACCTGAGCGCGGGCGGCCGGCTCCCCTCGGGTCGACGGTAACGGGCTTCCTTGGACGCCGATCTCACCGCGCTCCTCCTCGACTTCGGCCCGTGGCTCATCCTGGTCATGGCGGTGGCCGAGACCGCTTTCGTGACGGGCCTGGTGGTGCCGGCCGGGGTCGCCACGGCCGCCGGGGCCTTCCTGGCGGCGGAGGGTCTGATGAGCCTGGCCGGGGTGGCCGGAGCGGGAGCGGTCGGGGCCCTGATCGGCGACGCCTCCGGCTTCTGGCTCGGTCGCCGCTACGGCCGGGCGGTGCTCGAGGGCGAGGGTCGGCTCAGGGCCCTGGCCCGGCGCCACGAGCCCCGGGCGGCCCGCTTCTTCGGCCGCCACCCCCTCTACTCGGTGAGCTTCGCCCGGGTGGTCTCCTTCGTCCGGACCCTCATGCCGTGGATGGCGGGGACGAGCCGCCTCACCTATCCCCGCTTCCTGGCCTACGACCTGCTGGGGGTGGCCGGCTGGACCGTGATGTACGTCTCGGCGGGGTACCTGGCCGGCGAGAGCTGGCGGTGGGTGAGCGGGGCCCTGGGCACGGGCTGGGCGGTCCTCTTCGCGCTGGTGGGGCTGGGGGCGTGGCTCCGGAGCCGTCGCCGGGTCCTGAGAGATCCGGCCGCGGCCCGGATCGGGCCCCCGGAGCCGGAGGGGGCGGATCCGACGGGTCGGGGCGGGGAGGAGGCGTGCTGACGGTGGGCCTGACCGGAAGCGTCGCGTCGGGAAAGACCAGCGTGGCCCGGATCTGGCGGGACGAAGGCGTGCCCGTCGTGAGCGCCGACGAGCTGGCCCGGCGGGTCGTGGAGCCGGGCACCGACGGCCTCCGGGAAGTCGTGGACGCCTTCGGCCGTGAGGTGCTGCGTCCGGACGGGACCCTGGACCGGGATGCGCTCAGGGACCGGGTCTTCCGGGACGACGACGCCCGCCGGCGGCTGGAGTCGATCCTCCATCCCCGGATCGCCGAGCTCCGGGAGCGGTGGATGGCCGGGCGGGCCGGGGAGGGAGCGCCCCTGGCCGTGGCCGAGATCCCCCTCCTCTTCGAGGTCGGAGCCGTCGGCGACTACGACGTCACGGTCGTGGTCCACGCGCCGGACGCCGAGCGACTCCGTCGCCTGGTGGAGGACCGGGGGCTCGAGCCCGACGAGGCCCGGCGGATCATGGAGAGCCAGATGGATCCCGAGGAGAAGCGCCGGCGGGCCGACCGGGTCGTCGTGAACGACGGCTCGCTGGAAGAGCTGGAAGCCCGCGCCCGAACGCTCCTGGAGGAGCTCCTCGGGCTCGCCGGGGACGGGTCCCCGGGATGAGCGGCGGCGACACCATGCGGTTGGATCTCCACATGCACACCCTGGGCTCCCGGGACTGCCTCACCGACCCGGAGGCGGTGCTCGAGGCGGCGCTGGAACGGGGGGTGGACCGGATCGCGATCACCGACCACGACCGGCTCGGCGTCGCCCTGGAGATGGCCCGGCGACACCCGGAGCGGGTGATCCCGGGCGAGGAGGTGAAGACGGCGGAGGGGATCGACGTCATCGGGCTCTACCTCTCGGAGGAGATTCCCCGGTGGACGCCGGCCCGGGAGACGTGCCGCCGGATCCGGGAGCAGGACGGGGTGGTCTACCTGCCCCATCCCTACGCCCCGGGAAAGGGCTCGGTGGGAATGACCGACGAGCTGGCCGCCCTGGCGGACGTGGTGGAGGTCTTCAACGGGCGGCTCCACCGCCAGTCCCTGAACCGGAGGGCGGGGGAGCTGGCCGAGCGCCACGGCAGGCTCCCGGGGGCGGGCTCGGACGCCCACTCCCTCTGGGAGGTGGCCCGCACGTGGGTCGAGGTTCCGCGCCATCCGAACCGTCCGGACGCTCTCCTCGATGCCCTGGCGTCGGCCCGGGTCTCGGGGAGCGCGTCCTCGGTCTTCGTCCACCTGGCTTCCACCTGGGCCCGCTTGCGGAAGCGGCTGCCCGGCGCGCCGTCGCTTGACACGTGGAGGGGGGCCGCGCACGGTCGTGATGTGGACGGTGCCTCCGAGCCCTGACGCGCCGTCCTCCCGCCACCATCCCGAGGAGCTTCCCGTGTCCGGATCCGAGAGCAGCGAAGAGCGTGCCCGGGAGACCGCGGTCACGCCCGCCTCGCCCCGGGCCGCCGAGGTCAGGGACCTGTGAGCTACGAGACGCCGGCCCCGCGGCGGGAGGCGCTGAACGAGGTCGTCGAGCGGATGCGGGGAGCCCGCTGTCCGGTCCTCACGACCCACGTGAACGCCGACGGAGACGGGGCGGGATCCGAAGCGGCCCTGGCGGCGTGGTTCCGGGCCCTGGGCACGGACCCCTTCATCGTGAACCCCACCCCCTTCCCGGAGCTCTACACATTCCTCCTGGACGACGGGCAGGAGGTCCTGGACGCCGCCACCCGGGAGGCGGCCCGGGCCTGCGAGGCGGCGGACCTGGCGGTGGTCCTGGACACCGGCGAGGCCTCCCGGATCGGACGGGTGCGCTCCATGATCGAGGGGCTGGACGTGGCCGTCATCGACCACCATCCGCCCGGGGAGGACTCCCTGGCCGGGGTGGCGGTCCGGGACCCGTCGGCGTGCGCCACCGGCGAGCTGATCTACGATGTGGTCCGGGCCACCGACGGTCCGTGGAGTCGGCCGATCGTGGAGGGCATCTACGTGGCGATCCTCACCGACACGGGCTCCTTCCGGTTCAGCAACGCCACCCCCGACGCCCACCGGGTCGCGGCGGAGCTGATCGAGAAAGGCGCCGACCCCGAGGAGCTCCACCGCCGGGTCTACGGTGCCTCGCCCCTCCGGGCGCTCCGGCTCCTGGAGGCCTCCCTCCACACCCTGGAGGTGGACGAGGACGGCGGGGTGGCCTGGATGCGGGTGCCCCGGAGCGCGTACGATCAGCTGGACGCCGGCCACGCCGACCTCGAAGGGCTGGTGGACTACCCTCGCTCCGTCGAGGGCGTGGAGGTCGGCGTCCTCTTCCGGCAGACGGCCGCCGGCGACACGAAGGTGTCGTTTCGATCCACGGGCGAGGTGGACGTGAACCGGCTCGCCCGCCGCTACGGCGGCGGCGGCCACACCAAGGCGGCCGGGGCCCTCGTCTCCCGACCGATCGACGAGGTGATCCCGGAAGTCGTGGAGGAGACCCGGAAGGCCGTCGTGGCCATGCGGACGGCGGAAGAGGGAGAGGAGGAGGCGTGAGCGACCCGCCGGGCTCGTCGGTCGGCAGGAACCCCCGAGCGAGTGAGACGTATCCAGATGAGTGAGTCGGACCCCGGCGTTCCCGAGGCGATTCCCCGGGTCCTGGAGCTCCTGAGCGAGCGCCTGGGCACGGAGAGGATCGACCGGCTCTGGATCTTTCCGCCCCGCCGCCGGGGCCGGAAGGAGTGGGGGCTGGTCGTGGCCAGCGCCTTCCTGGACGACGACGACCGACGGCGGTTGCACACGGCCCGCTACGTGGCCGAGCGCTCGGGACAGGGGCTGACCTTCGAGCCCGAGTTGGCCGAGGAGGGGACCCTGCCGGCCGACCGGTTTCCCCGGGTCATCTCCGGCGTCGTCCGCAGGGCGGAAGAGGACCTGGGGGATCCCCGGTCCGTCGAGATCGCCGGCGATCCGACCCGACTCGCAGACCTGATGGACGAGTTGGAGCCGCCGGCTCTGGAAAAGCGAGCACCGTGACCGAGACCAAGAAGAACCCGGAGCCGTTCGTCCGTCTCTTCGGACGGTATCTCAGGGAGCAGGGGCTGCCCGTCACCCAGCAGCGGGAGGCGGTCGCCGAGGTCGTATTCTCGTCCGAGGACCACCTCTCCGTAGACGAGATCGAGCAGAAGCTCCGGGAGGAGGACGAGAAGCTCGGCAAGGCGACGATCTACCGGACCCTGGACCTCCTGGTCAAGAGCAAGCTGGTGGAGGAGCACGACTTCGGCGAGGGCTTCAAGCGCTACGAGCACCGGCTCTCACGCCAGCCCGTCCACGAGCACCTGATCTGTCTCGAGTGCGGGAAGGTCATCGAGTTCCAGAGCCACGACGTCCAGAAGATCGAGGCCGAAGTCACAGGCCGGTACGGCTTCAAGCCGGCCCGGCACAAGCTCGAGATCTACGGCCTCTGCCAGGACTGCCACGAAGCGGGGGCGGAGCTTCCGTACAGCGAAGGCCTCTCCTGTCCCATCGAGACGGTCTAGGACGGGAGCGGCCCGGGTCCGGGCCGGAGGCCGACGGGGTGGCGCGCGCATGAGCGTCGTCGCCCCCTTTTTTCTTCTCGGGCGGCGAGCCGGCCACGGGGCGCCGCCCCGTCCACGAATCCACGAGGAGGAGCCAGGGTGTTTCAGGGAGAGCAGCTGGTGCCGAAGAAGATGTTCTTCACGAGGGGATCCGGCGCCCACAGGGAGAAGCTCACCAGCTTCGAGATGGCGCTCCGGGACGCCCGGATCGCCCAGCACAACCTGGTGCGGGTCTCCTCGATCCTGCCGCCCCGCTGCGAGATCCTCTCCCGGGAGGAGGGGGTCGAGCACCTCCGGCCCGGGCAGGTGGTCTTCTGCGTCCTGAGCGAAGCCTCCACGAACGAGCCGAGCCGGCGGGTCGGCTCCACGATCGGGCTGGCGATCCCCTCGGACCGGGATCGCTACGGCTACATCTCGGAGCACCACGCATACGGTCAGTCCGCCGCCGATATGGGCGATTATGCCGAGGACCTGGCCGCCTCCATGCTGGCCACCGTCCTGGGGGTCCCCTTCGACCCCGAGGAGGCGTGGGACGAGCGGAAGGAGCAGTGGCGGCTCTCGGGCCACATCGTGAACACCCAGAACCACACGATCGTCGAGGAGGGCCCGGAGGACGGACGCTGGGTGACGACGCTCTCTGCGGCCGTCTTCTGCGGCTGACCCGCCGGCCGTGCCGAACCGACGCGACCCGGAGAGCCCGGGTCGGGGAGCCGGCGACGGGGGAGCCGGACCGCCCCGGCTCCCCGAGGAGCTCCGGGGCATGGGCTGGGAGCTCCCCCACACCTTCCTGGGACTCGACGAGGAGGCCGCCGCCTTCGAGACCGCCCGGGCCCTGGTCCTGCCGGTCCCCTACGAGGCGACGACGAGCTGGGGAGAAGGGACCCGCCGCGGTCCCCGGGCGATCCTCGAGGCGTCCCGCTACGTCGAGCTCTGGGACCAGGAGCTCGAGGTCGACCTCTCGGGGCTGACGGTCCACACCCTTCCCGCCCTCGAGCTGAGCCGGGAGGGACCCGGGCCGGCCATGTCCGAGCTCGAGGCCGAGTACGGCCGGATCCTGGACGCCGGCGGGACCCGCTTTCCGGTCATGCTGGGGGGCGAGCACTCGATCTCGGCGCCGGCGATCCGGGCCCACGCCGGCCGGACCGAGGGGCGGCTCCAGGTGCTCCAGCTCGACGCCCACGCCGACCTCCGGGCCTCCTACGAGGGGACCCGGCACTCCCACGCCTCGGCCATGGCCCGCGTCCTGGACGTCGCCGACGTCGTCGGCGTCGGGATCCGGGGGATCAGCCCCGAAGAGGTGGAGGTGGCCCGGAGCCGGGACGGAGTGACGCTGATCCACGCCGACGAGATGTGGGAGGACGACGCCTGGATGGAGCGGGCCCTCGACGCCCTGGGCGACCCGGTCTACCTGACCTTCGACGTCGATTACCTCGACCCGTCCCTGATGCCTTCGACGGGGACCCCGGAGCCCGGGGGCGGGGACTGGTACCGCACGCTCCGCTTCCTCCGACGGGTCTTCAGGGAGCGGACCGTCGTCGCCTGCGACGTAGTCGAGCTGGCGCCCGTGGAGGGGCTGCACGCCCCGGACTTCCTGGCCGCCAAGCTCGTCTGCAAGCTCCTGGCGTACCGCTTCGAGGAGGCGCTCGGGGCCGGAGCGTGAGGAATGCGGGCCCCGACGAGGGTTGATCGGGACCCGGACCGCTTCCAGCTTCCCACCATGTCTTCTCCGCACCATACCGGGCCCGAGTCGCCGCCCGCCGGCGTCGAGTCCGGCCCCGGCGACCGACTCCCCGACGACGTGCCCCGGCCCCGCCTCGGCCGGGCGGTTCCCGGCGCCCGGGACTCGTTCCCGGTTCGGGCGATGGACCGGGCCGCCGACTCCCGGCGGGTGGACGGCAACCTGCTCAAGCTCCAGTTCGAAGGGCCGGCCACCTTCGACGCGTGGATCGAGGCCATCGACGAGGCGGAGCGCTACGTGCACTTCGAGAACTACATTCTCCGGGACGACCGGGTGGGCCGGATCTTCCGGGAAGTGCTCATCGAGAAGGCCCTGGACGGGGTCCAGGTCCGGGTCCTCCACGACTGGGTGGGGTGCTGGGCCACGGGCCGCCGGTACTGGAAGCCGTTTCACGAGGCGGGCGTAGAGGTCCGGGCCTTCAATCCGCCCAGCGTGCGGGATCCCTTCGGGCTCCTCCAGCGGGACCACCGGAAGCTGGTCTGCGTGGACGGGGAGGTGGCCTTCGTCGGCGGCTTCTGCGTCGGCGAGGAGTGGGCCGGAACCGAGGAGGATCCGCCGTGGCGCGATACCGGGGTCGAGATCCGGGGCCCGGCCGCCGCGGCGAGCGCCCGGGCATTCGAGGACATCTGGGACGAGATCGGGCCGCCGGTGCCCGAGGCGCTCCGGACCCGGCCCGGCGACGTGGAGCGCCGGGGCACGACGCCCGTCTGGCTCCTGGAGGGCCGACCCTGGCGAACCCGGGTCTACCGGGCCACCCAGCTCGTGGCTTCGAACGTCCAGGAGCGCCTCTGGATCACGGACCCCTACTTCGTCGCGCCCCGGCCGGTGACCCAGGCGCTGATGGCGGCGGCACGGGACGGGGTGGACGTGCGGATCCTGGTGCCGGGGCACAACAACTGGCCCCTGGTGGGGAGCCTCTCCCGGGGCGGATACCGGGACCTGTTGCGGGCCGGCATTCGGATCTTCGAGTGGCAGGGTCCGATGATCCACGCCAAGACCGGCGTGGCAGACGGTATCTGGTGCCGAATCGGCTCTTCGAACCTCAACGCCGCCAGCCTCCTGGGGAACTGGGAGATCGACGTGGGGGTTC
>CAZMPV010000096.1:0-8622 GCA_964567985.1 uncultured Gemmatimonadaceae bacterium | reverse complement strand
CCACGTGGGCACGGTCATCGAGAAGCTCGGGGCCCGGAAGGGCGAGATGACCGAGATGCGGCCCACGGACCGGGGCCCGACCCGGCTCCGGTTCCGGATCCCGGCCCGAGGGCTCTTCGGCTACCGGTCCGAGTTCATGACCGACACCCGGGGCGAGGGGATCCTCTACCACACCTTCCTCGAGTACGACGACTGGGTCGGGCCGATCCAGGGGCGGAACCGGGGTGTGATCGTCTCGGACCGGAAGGGCGAGGCCGTGGCCTACGCCCTCTTCAACCTCCAGGACCGGGGGACGATGTTCGTCGAGCCCGGAGATCCGGTGTACGAAGGGATGATCGTGGGCGAGCACGCCCGGACCGGCGACCTGGACGTGAACGTCTGCAAGGAGAAGAAGCTGACGAACATCCGGGCCGCCGGGGCCGACGACGCCATCAAGCTCGAGCCGGCCCGGGAGATCACCCTGGAGCGGGCCCTGGAGTTCATCGAGCCCGACGAGCTCATCGAGGTCACCCCCGCCGCCATCCGCCTCCGGAAGCGGATCCTCGACACGAACCGGCGGCGGAAGGCGGCGAAAAAGGAGGCGCCGGTCACGACGTGAGCAGGCCCGTGCAGAGCCCGCGACGGCGACATCCACAGCCCGACCCCGTATCATGGATCTGAGAGAGAGATACGAGAACGCCCCGAGCTTCGAAGAATACCTGGAGAGCGTCGAGAAGAACCGCGAGCTCTGGCACGGTCTGGCCGAGCGGGCTCGCGTTCCCGACGGCGCCGTGGACCGAGCCGAGGCCCTCGGACCCCGCCGTCTCCTGGCAATCTCCGAGGACTGGTGCGGAGACGCCGTGAATGCGCTCCCGGTGGTGGCCCGGCTCGCCGAGGAGGCCGAGGGCTGGGAGCTCCGGATCGTGGGCCGGGACGACAACCCGGAGCTCATGGACCGGTATCTCACCGACGGGAGCCGCTCGATTCCGGTCGTGGTGGTCTTCGACGAAGGGTTCCGGGAGCTCGGCTGGTGGGGCCCCCGCCCCGACGAGCTCCAGGACTGGGTCCTGGGCGAGGGCCAGGAGCTCGACTCCGACGAGCGCTACAAGCACCAGCGCCGCTGGTACGCCCGGGACCGGGGCGAGACGCTCCTGGAGGAGCTCTTCGAAGTGGCCGACGAGGGCGAAGAGGCCAGGCCCTCCGCCGCCTGACGCCCGTGGCCGTCCTCCACAAGGACCTCGTTGCCGAGAACGACCACCCCCTGAACCGGGTCGAGGACGTGGGTCCGGCCGAGGTGGAGAGCCACGAGGTGAACCGGCTCCCCCTCTTCGAGGTCTACATGCGGATGGCCGAGGAGCTGGCCAAGCGCAGCACCTGCGCCCGGCTCCAGGTGGGCACCGTCGTCACGGACCACGTCCTCGAGAACGTGGTGGCCATCGGCTACAACGGGAACGCCCGGGGTTTCCCGAACCGCTGCGATCGGGACGTGCCCGGCTCCTGCGGCTGCATCCACTCCGAGCAGAACGCCCTGGTCAAGGCGCCGGGTCACCTCCGGGACAAGGTGGCCTTCGTCACGGCGAGCCCCTGCGCCATGTGCGCCAAGCTCATGGTCCAGTCCAACGTGACGCACCTCTACTACCGTGAAGCGTACCGGAATGACGAAGGCCTCGGCATCCTGGAGCAGGCGGGGATCAGGGCGATCCACTACCGCAAATGGAAGGACGCATGGCGATGAGGCTGCAGACGTGACCGCGTCCGGCGAACCCCCGGAGTTCGGCCGGTTCTTCCTCCCCGGCCCGACCGAGGTGCATCCGGAAGTTCTCGCGGCCCAGGCCCGACCCGTGATCGGGCACCGGGGTCCGGCGATCGAGGGGCTGATGGAGAAGCTCCAGGAGGGGCTGAAGTCGCTCTTCCGGACCGACCGCCCCGTCTTCGTCTCCACGTCCTCGGCGACCGGCCTGATGGAGGCCGGAATCCGGAACGGGGCACGGGAGCGGGTCCTCTGCCTGGTCAACGGGGCGTTCTCGGCGCGCTTCGCGGCCATCGCCCGGTCGTGCGGCAGGGAGGTGGAGACCCTGGAGGTGCCCTGGGGACGGGCCCACGATCCGGACGAGGTCCGGGCCCGCCTCGAGGAGGGAGGCTTCGACGCCGTCACGGTCGTCCACTCCGAGACCTCGACGGGCGTGCTGAACCCGGTGGAGGAGATCGCCGCAGTGGTGGCCGACTACGACGACGCCCTCCTGCTGGTGGACTCGGTGAGCGGCCTCGGCGGGGCCGACGTCCGGACCGACGAGTGGGCCCTGGACTACGTGCTCACCGGCTCCCAGAAGGCCCTGGCGGTGCCCCCGGGGCTCGCCTTCGCCGCGGCCTCGGAAGGGCTTCTGTCCCGGGCCGGGACACTCCCCGGCCGGGGCACGTACTTCGATCTGCCGAAGTTCCGCTCGAAGATCGACGCGCTGCAGACGCCGAACACGCCGGCGGTCACGCTCCTCTACGCCCTGGAAGTCCAGCTCGAGCGGATCGAGGCGGAGGGCGTCGACGCCCGGCTCGAGCGCCACCGGCGCATGGCCGAGCGCTGCTGGGCCCGGGTCGAGGCGATGAGGGAAGACCTGGGCGTCGAGGTGGAGATCCTGGCCGACCGACCCCACCGCTCACCCACGGTGAGCTGCGTGGTGCTTCCCGACGGGGTGTCGGGACGGGACGTGGTCCGGACCATGGCCGACCGGGGCTTCGTCATCGGCGCCGGGTACGGGAAGATGAAGGACGAGGCGGTCCGCATCGGCCACATGGGCGACCACACCGTCCGGGAGCTGGATCGCCTCCTAGACGTCCTGGCAGAGACGCTGGAGCAGCACATCGTGGAAGGAGCGCAGAGCCGTGCCTGACGCAGTCGCCGGCCCCGGGATGGTCCCCACCGACGCCCCGGCCGAGGCCGGACCGGACCGCTACACCGTCCTGGTCTGCGATGCGGTCTCCGACTCCGGGCTCCGCCCCCTCCTGGACGACGAGCGCTTCATCGTCGAGCTGGGCCACGCCTGGTCGCCCGAGCGCTTCGACGCGGCCCTGGAGACGGCCCACGGGATCATCGTCCGGAGCGGGACCACGGTCGATCGGGCCTTCCTGGAGAAGGCGCCCAACCTGAGGGTCGTGGGCCGGGCCGGGGTGGGCGTGGACAACATCGACCTGGAGGCGGCGACCGAGCGGGGCATCCCGGTCATGAACGCTCCGGCCGGCAACACGGTATCGGCCGCCGAGCTCGCCTTCGCGCTGCTCCTGGCCACGGCCCGGAAGGTGGCGGCGGCGGACCGCTCCGTCCGGGCCGGCGAGTGGGACCGGAAGCGCTTCGCCGGCACCGAGCTCCGGGGGAAGACCCTCGGTCTCGTCGGGGCCGGCCGGATCGGGGGCGAGGTGGCCCGGCGGGCCCGGGCCTTCGGGATGACCGTGGTCGCCCACGACCCCTACCTCGGCGAGGACCGGGCCGAGGAGCTCGGCATCGAGCCGCTGGAGCTGGAAGAGGTCCTGGAGCGGGCGGACGTGGTCTCACTCCACGTTCCCCTGACCGATACGACCCGGGGCATGATCGGCGAGGGCGAGCTCGGCGCCATGAAGGAGACCGCCTTCCTGGTGAACGCCGCCCGGGGCGGCGTGGTGGAGGAAGATGCTTTGGCCCGGGCTCTCCACTCCGGGGAGATCGCCGGCGCCGCCGTGGACGTCTTCGAGAACGAGCCCCTGGAGGAGGACAGCCCCCTCCGGAGCGCTCCGAACCTGGTCCTCACCCCCCACCTGGGCGCCTCGACCTCCGAGGCCCAGGAGCTGGTGGCCCGGGAGATCGCCGGGGCGGTCCGGGACGCGCTCCTGGAAGGAGACCTCTCCCGGGCGCTGAACGCGCCGGCCATCGGCGGCGAGGCGCTCCGTCGGATGCGGCCCCTCCTCTCCCTGGGCGGCACCCTCGGACGGCTGGCGTGCGTGCTCTCGTCCGGGGGGATCGACGGCATCGAGATCCGCTACGCCGGCGGCGACGAGGACGCGCTGAAGCCCCTGGCCTCCGCCGTCCTCAGCGGGCTGCTCGCGGTGGTGCTGGGCCCGGATCAGGTGAACTTCGTCAACGCCCTCCATCTGGCCCGCCAGCGGGGCGTGAGCATCTCGACGTCCCGCCTCTCACAGCGGACCGACTACTCGGAGTTCGTCGAGCTGGCCCTGGAGACCGGCGAGGGGGAGGTCCAGGTGGCCGGCGCGCTGCTGGGCGACCGGCATCCCCGGATCGTCCGCATCCACGACTACCACGTGGACGTGGTGCCCCAGGGGAGCCTGGTCGTGCTGCGGAACCGGGACGTACCCGGCGTGATCGGGCGCGTGGGAACGCTCCTGGGCGACCACGGCCTGAACATCGCCGAGTATCACCAGGCCCGGCTCTCGGCGGGGGGCGAGGCCCTGGCGGCGGTCTCGGTGGACGGAGCGGTGGACGCCGAAGTGGTGCAGGCGCTGCAGGACGTGGAGGAAGTGACCGACGCCCGGGTGGTCCGGCTGAGCTGACGTCGGGTCCGCCCCGACCCCTCAGACGCCCCGGGCCTCCACGGCGTCCGCCACCCTCCGGATGCCCAGCGAATAGGCCGCGAGGCGCAGGTCCCCGCCGTTCTCCCGGGCCAGCTCCTGGACGGCCCAGAAGCTCGCCTCCATCCGCTCCTGGAGCTTCTCCTGGACCCTGTTCAGGCTCCAGCGGTCGCCCAGCTTGTTCTGGACCCACTCGAAGTGGGAGACGGTGACGCCGCCGCCGGAGGCCAGGATGTCCGGGATCACGGTCACCCCCCGCCGGCGCAGGATCTCGTCGGCCTCGGGAAGGGTCGGGCCGTTGGCCGCCTCGGCCACGATCTTCGCCTTCACGTCACCGGCGTTCTCCGCCGTGAGGACCCCCTCCACGGCCGCCGGGATCAGGATGTCCACGTCCAGCGTCAGCACCTCGTCGTTGGAGATCTTCCGGCCCGACGAGGTGCCCTGGACCGTGCCGCCCTCGTCCTTCGCGGCCTCCACGGCGTCCAGGTCCAGCCCCTCGGGGTCGTGGACGCCGCCGCTCGAGTCGCTGACCGCCACGACCCGGGCCCCGAATTCGCCGGTGAGGATTCGGGCGAGCTTCCGGCCGGCGTTGCCGTAGCCCTGGATGGCCACGGTGGCGCCTTCCAGCTCCCACCCGGCGTCGAGGACCGCGGCCTGGAGGACCAGCACGACCCCCCGGGCGGTCGCCGTCTCCCGGCCGGGCGAGCCCCCGAGGGAGAGGGGCTTGCCGGTGACCACGCCGGGAATCTGCTCGCCCCGGTGCTGGGCGTAGGCGTCCATCATCCAGCCCATGACCCGTGCGTCGGTGTACATGTCGGGCGCCGGGATGTCCCGATCGGGCCCGATGAACGGGGCGATCTCCCGGGTGTAGGCCCGGGTCAGGGATTCCAGCTCCCGCTCGGAAACCGAGCGCGTGTCCACCGCCACGCCACCCTTCCCGCCGCCGAAGGGGAGGTCCATCACGGCGCACTTCCAGCTCATGAGCGTGGCCAGGGAGCGAACCTCCTCGGCGTCGACGCTCCCGGCGAAGCGCAGCCCGCCCTTGGCCGGACCCCGGGCGGTGGAATGACTGATCCGGTACCCCTGGAAGACCCGGACCGACCCGTCGTCCATGCGGACGGGCAGGGAGACGGCGACCTCCCGCTCCGGACTCAGGAGGATCTCCCGGGTTCCCGGGTCCAGGTCGAGGCGCTTCGCGGCCCGTTCGAAGCCGGTCCGGACGATGTGGCGAAAGGGGTCTGTGCTGCTGCTCATCTGGTTCTCCCGGGGGGCGAGAAGACGTGGGTTCGCGGGCGGATCGGCTGGATGGAACGAGCCGGAGCGACACGCGTCACGGGCTGCCTCCGTCACCCTCGGCTCCGGCGACGGCGTTGTACGCGCGCAGGACCTCGAGGGTTTCCTCGACCGGAAGCGCTTCGACGGTGCGCCCGCCGATGCCCGTGACCGTGGTGGCCCGGAGCAGGGAATTGTAGACGGCCTCCTCGGTGGACTCGACCACCGCCTGGAAGAGGCCGCTCATCTCCCCGTTGGCCAGCGAAGGCGATCGACGCACTTCTTCGCCCGGCCGCCGGCGCACGTCGGGGTGGTTCGAGAAGGCGATCACGTAGTCGCCGGAACCGTTGGAGGCGTACGAGCCGGTTCGGGCCAGGCCCATGATCGCCCGCCGGGCGAGCCGCTCCAGGTTCCGGTCGGAGAGGGGGGCGTCGGTGGCGACCACCATCATGATCGAGCCCTCGTCCTCGCCGAGGCCGGCGTCCGTTGGGCCGTCGCCGCCCGCCGGCCCGTCATCCCCCTCGACCACCCCCCGGAAGGAGTAGCGGCCCAGCTCCTTCCCCACCGGGGCCCCGTTCATCGTCAGGATTCCGCCGAAGTTGCTCTGGACCAGGACGCCGACGCTCCACCCTCCGAGGGCCTGCGGGAGGACGCGGGAGCTGGTCCCGATCCCGCCCTTCCAGCCGAAGGCGCTGGTCCCGGTCCCCGCGCCCACGGACCCCTCCGCCACGGGGCCGCCGTCCGCCGACTCCACCGCGGAGCGGACGTGGGCCGGGGTGATCGGCCGGTTCCGGATGTCGTTCAGCCCGCCGTCGTTCGTCTCCCCCACCACCGGGTTGATCGAGCGGACGCGCTCCATCTCAGGTTGCTCGAGGGCCCACTCGACCAGGGCGTCGGCGGCCTTCCAGACGCAGAGGGTGCAGGTCAGGAGGATCGGGGTCTCGATCTCTCCGAGCTCCCGGACCTGGGTCACCCCCAGGAGCTTGCCGAAGCCGTTCCCCACGTGGATCGCGGCGGGGACCTTCTCCCGGAAGACGTTTCCCGGGTGGGGCCGGATCGCGGTCACGCCGGTCCGGACCGAGTCTCCCTCCCGGACCGTGGTCTGCCCCACGAGCACGCCTTCCACGTCGGTGATCGCGTTGCGGGGGCCCGGCTCGAAGACGCCGACCTCGAGGCCGATGTCGCGGGCTCGGGGGCGTGAGTCGTTCTGGCTCATGGCGGGGACGGGAAAAAGGAGGAGGGCCAGGGCGCACAGGAGGAGCGGAGCTCCACGGGCGAATGGGCGGCTTGGTCTCATCGGGGCACGGTGTCCAGGAGGAGGAGGATCAGGAGCAGGGGGAGGTAGGCCAGGGAGGCGAAGAAGACCTTCCGGGCCGTCGTCCGGTCCAGCTCCCGGACGGCGAAGAGGCAGGGGGCCAGATACAGCAGTCCCAGGACGACCGCGCCGATCAGGTAGATGTGGCCGGCCACGCCCAGGAACGTCGGGAAGAGGCTCACCGGGATCAGGGCCACCGCGTAGAGGACCATGTGCCACGCCAGCGTGCGGCCCGCGGGATCCGTCGGCGGCACCAGGAAGAAGCCGGCCCGGGAGTAGTCCCTCCGGAGGAGCCAGCCGATGGCGAGCACGTGGGGGAGCTGCCAGAGGAAGGCGATGGCGAAGATCGTCAGCCCGGCCAGGGAGAGCCCGCCGGAGGCGGCGGTCCATCCGATCACGACGGGGAGGGCGCCCGGGATCGCCCCGACCAGCGTCGCCAGGTAGGACCGGGTCTTGAGGGGCGTGTACACCAGGTTGTAGACGGCGGCCGAGAACGCCGCGACCGCCGCCGGCAGGCCGCCCACCGTCATCCAGAGATAGGCGATGCCCGCGCCCAGGAGCCCCGCGCCGAAGACCAGCGCCTCCCGGGGCGCCAGCCGCCCCGAGGGGAGGGGCCGCGTCCGGGTCCGCTCCATGCGGGCGTCCAGCCGTCGCTCCAGGTACTGGTTCAGGGCCAGGGCGCCGGCCGTGGAGACGACCGTCCCCAGCAGCGTGTGGATCAGGGGAAGGAAGTCGGGGGCGCCCCCGGCGGCGACGTAGTAGCTCACCCCCGCCGTGACCATGACGTAGCCGGCGATCCCCGGCTTGGTGAGCTCGTAGAAGGCGGCGAGGCGCGAACGCTCCCCGTCCCGGGCGTCCGGGGCGTCTTCCACCGATCGACTCAATCCGGCGGCTTCCGGGAAGAACCGGGTCCGTCGCGGGTGCCGGCGCGGGCACGCCCGAGGGAACCGTCTAAGGATGTGCGGAAGATCGCTCGCATCCTGACCAGACCGTTCGTGGGATCGGCCCGGACGGGCCGGACCGCTACCGATGCGCCCCGAAGTTGCCGGGGCGGGTAGACCGGGTCAAGCCGCCGTCGGACCGGCCGTGAGGGAGGTCGGGACGGCGTCGGCCACGACCCGGGACGCCGGCGGCTCCGAAACCCGGAGAGCGTCGGGGCTGTACTATCACAGGTACCCCGGGGCCCTCCGTCGTGCGGCCCCGTCGATCGCTCGCGCCCCGGATTCAATGGACCGCAGGTCCCATCCCACCACACGGGAACGGAGAGAGAAGGAGCGGAACGTCTGGCGTACCGGCCTGGCGATCTCCGTCCTCCTCCACCTCCTGATCTTCGTGGGCCTGCCCACCGGAGAGGTGCTGGTCTCCCCCCACGCCTCCGCCGGGCCCCGGGCCGGTGATCCGAATCCCGCGGGGGGATCGATGCAGGCGCTCAACGTCCGCACGCCCGAGCCCCGGCGCATCACTCCGCCTCCGGTCCCCACGCCGACCCTTCAGCCCGTGGAGGA
>CAZMPV010000095.1:0-8730 GCA_964567985.1 uncultured Gemmatimonadaceae bacterium | reverse complement strand
CCGGGCCACGACGTGATCGTCGTCGGGGCCGGGCCCGCCGGCAGCACGACCGCCGGGCTCCTGGCCCGGGCCGGCTGGCGGGTCTCGCTTCTGGACCGGGCCCGCTTCCCCCGAGCGAAGCCGTGCGGGGAGTGCCTGAACCCGGGCGCCGTCGCCGCCCTGGAGAGGCTCGGGCTCCTGTCCAGGATCCGGGAGCTGGAGCCGGCGACCCTGGCCGGCTGGCGAATACGGACGCCCGAATCCGCCACCGCCGTGGGCACCTTCGCCCCCCAAGCGCGAGACGGCCTCGCCCTTCCCCGGACGGCGCTGGATCGTGCCCTGGTGACGGCGTCCCGGGAGCGGGGCGCGGAGCTGGAGGAGGGCGTACGGGTCGAGGAGGTCCGGCCGGCCGCCGCGGGCCCCCCGTCCGTCCGGCTCCGGACCGGGCGTGGTCGGCTGGAGACGAGAACCGCCTCCGTCGTGGTCGGCGCGGACGGGCTCCGGTCGATCACCGCCCGGAGCCTCGACGCCCACCGCCGCCGCCCCCGGCTGCGCAAGGTCTCGCTCAGCGCCCGGATCCGGGGCAGGGGTCCGCCGCGAAAGCGCGGCCGCCTGGTCCTCTCGGGCCGGGGCGTGGTGGGGCTCGCGCCCGTCCACGCCCGGCGCCCCCTCTGGAACGTGACCGTGGTGACCGCGGCCGGGAACGCCGACGAGCGGATCGCCGGACGGCCCGGGGAGTTCGTGCTGGAGGCCCTGGCCGACACCCGCGCGGGATGGGAGAAGGAGCCGGTCCTGGAGGCGGGTCCGTGGGCCAGCGGTCCCTTCGACTGGCCCGTGCGACGGGTCTGGGCGCCGGGGGTGGTCCTGGTCGGCGACGCGGCCGGCTACTACGACCCCCTCACCGGCCAGGGAATCCACCGGGCGCTCCGCTCGGCCGAGCTGGCCGCCGACGCCGTTGACACGACGCTCCGCGGCTGCCGAGGCTCATGGGAGGCCCTTAGGGCGTACGACCGATCGGTGAAGAGGGAGTTCGCTGCCGGGCGCCTGCTCCAGAAGGGGATCGAGGCGGTGGTCTCCCGGGACCGGCCCCGGGAGTGGTTCGTGGGAGCCCTGGCCCGGGCTCCCCGCTCCCTCAGCGCCCTCATCCGTGTCACCGGCGACGCCTCGTCGCCGGCGTCGCTCCTCCGCCCGGGAAGCTGGCTCCCGCTCGCGGGGGCGGCCGGCGCCGAGGAAGCGGGTCCGACGATCGCGGACGACCACAGCTCGGGAGGCAGCACGTGCGAACGGTAGACGAAGACATCGCGGCGGCCCCGGCCGACCTCTGCTTCGAGGTGGCCGCGGACGTGGAGGAGTGGCCCCGGATCCTCCCCCACTACCGGTGGGTGCGGTTCCAGCGCAAGGACGGCTTCGCCCGGGGGCTGGTGGAGATGGCGGCGTGGCGGCGCTTCGGACCCCTCGGCTACCCCACCTGGTGGGTCTCCGAGATGGAGCACCGCAGGGAAGACGGCGTCGTCCTCTACCGGCACGTGGACGGCATCACCCGGGGGATGGACGTCCGCTGGGAGGTCACCCCGGACGAGGGCGCCGGCACCCGGCTCCGGATCGTCCACGAGTGGGAGGGGCCGGCCTGGCCCCTGATCGGGACCCTGGCGGCCGAGCTCGTCATCGGTCCGCACTTCATCTCCCACATCGCAGGCCGGACGCTGGCAGGGGTCGTGGCGGAAGCCGAGCGCCGGGCCCGGGGGAACGGCGGATGAGAAGCACCGGACGAGGCGGAAACGGCCGACCCCGCAGGGTCCTGGTGACCGGCCTCGGCCCGATCACCCCGTCGGGCAGCGGCGCGTCGGAGCTCGCCGACGGCCTCCGGCGGAAACGATCGCCCGTGCGAGGCATCACCCGCTTCGATCCCGATCCCTTCCGGAGCAGGATCGCGGCGGAGGTCCGGGGGTTCGACCCCGCGGACTTCATGGAGACCCGGCGGGCGCGGCGGCTGGACCGGTTCGGGCAGTTCGCCGTGGCCGCGACCCGCCAGGCCCTGGACGACGCCCGGCTCGATCCCGGAGAGATGGAAGGCGACCGGGTCGGGGTCCAGATGGGCTCGGCCCTGGGCGGCGCCGCCCACGCCGAAGGAGAACACGAGAAGCTCCTCCGGGACGGAGTGCGGTCGGTGAGCCCCCGGGTGGCGCTCACGGTCTTCTGCGGCGCGGCCTCGTGCAACGTGGCCATCGAGTTCGGATTCACCGGGCCCAACTCGACCAACGCCATGAGCTGCGCGTCGGGGACGATCGCGGTGGGCGAGGCGTGGAGGCTCGTCCGGGAAGGAGTGGTGGACGTGGCGGTGGCCGGAGGCGTGGAGGCGCCGCTGGCCCCTCTCACCTTCGGAGCCTTCTCGCTGATCCGGGCCATGAGCACCCGGAACGACGAGCCCGAGCGGGCGTGCCGGCCCTTCGACCGGGACCGGGACGGCTTCGTCATGGGAGAGGGAGCCTGCGCGCTCATCCTGGAGAGCGAAGCCCACGCACTGGACCGGGGCGCTCCGGTCTACGCCGAGCTCCGGGGCTACGGCACGACGAACGACGCCCACCACATGACCGCGCCCCGGCCCGACGGCACCCAGGCCGCCAGGGCGATCTCGATCGCCCTGGAGCGGGCGGCCATGGACCCGGGTGAGATCGACTTCGTAAGCGCCCACGGCTCCTCCACTCCGCTGAACGACTCCACCGAGAGCCTCGCGATCCGCACCGCCCTGGGCCCCCGGGCCGACCGGATCGTGGTCTCGGGCACCAAGCCGTACTACGGACACGCCCTCGGTGCCTCCGGTGCGATCGAGGTCGGCATCACCTGCCTCGCCTTCAGGGACGGCTGGATCCCCCCCACCCTCAACCTCGAGACACCAGGAGACGGGTGCGACCTGGACTACGCGGTGGAGGAGGGACGACGCCTCGATCTGGGCGGGGCGCTCTCGACCTCCTTCGGGTTCGGCGGTATCAACGCCGCCGTGGTCCTCGCCGCCTACGACGAAGCCGCGTCGCGGTGAGCCCCTGGCTGCTCTTCGTCCCCGCCCTGGCGGTGGTGGCCGGGCTCGAGCTCTACCTCGGCCTCGCGGTCATCGCCCTGGCCGGGAGCGTCGAATGGCTCGCGAGCCCTCCCGGAGCCCTCGGCGATCTCGCGTCAGGGTGGGTGGTCCTTCCCGCACTCGGGCTCTACCTGGCCGAGGCGCTCTCGGAGCTCCGACCCTCCTCTGCCTTCCTCTGGCACGCGGTGCAGGCACCGGTCCGTCCCCTCGCCGCCGCCCTCCTGGGCCTCCTTCTCGCTGAGAGCGCGGGCCCGGCCACAGCGGTCGCAGCGGCGGTCCTGGTCGGCGCCGGCGCCTGGCTCGTCCACGGCGTCGTATGGGGCCGGGACCTTCGACGCTGGCTCCTGGAGCGTCGCGGGGTCGCGCCGCTCCTCCGCAGCGGCGGTCACGACGCCGCCGCGGCCGGTCTCCTGGTGCTCGCCCTGGACTTCCCCCGCATCGGGGCGATCGGGGCGGCGGCGGCTCTCTTCCTCCTCCTGGCCGTCGCCGGCTGGCCGACGCGGCTCTCCCGCTTCGGCGTCCGCCTCGCCTGGGACGCCGCCTGGAGCCTGGCCGGGCGCGCCGGCTGGCGGAACGCCGAGCGACTTCCCGCATGGACCCTCGCCGGGCCGGGCCCGGACGACGAGGCCGCCCAGCCCGGCGCTCGGGGATGCCGCGTCGGCGCCTTCGACCTGGGCTCGGCCGGACGGTTCCGGGCCGGATGGCTGATCGTCACCGACGAACGCTGCCGGTTCCGATACCGCCGGGCCGGGGGCGAGGGAACCGAGGAGCTCGGGACGGCTCTCTCCGCCACGGTCGAGCGGGCCGGCCTCTTCGACCGCCTCCGGCTGAACGTCCCGGACGCGCGGGACGAAGCCGTCGACGACGGGAGCGGTGACGACGGCCCGGACGCCGAGGGCTCCTCGGCTCCGGCGGGGCCCCGCCTCGTCCTCTCGAAGCGGAGCCCCGAGCCCGAGCTGGTCCGGGACGCCATCGCCCGCTCCCGGCGGCGGGATCCTCCGAAACGGACCGGGAATTCGGGCGGATCCAGCCCGAGGAACCCGGCCGCGTCACCCGGGTAATCGCCCGATCGGAGTCGAGGACGCCGGCCCACCCCGCCCGGCTCGGGAGCTTTGACTCGATAAACGGATTTTTATAGACTTTTTTGCCGGATTCTCCGGAATCGTGGCCTGCTTCGACCTCCTGGCAGCACCGGTGCCGTTTCAGGCACTTTCCGATACAGCTCTCGTTTTTCGTCTCTGAAGAGCCGAGGCAAAGCGACACGGATGTTTTCATCTTCCCGAGGCCTGGATTCCTTCGACCAGTATCTTCAAGACGTCGAGAAATACCCGCTGATCCAGGATCCCGAGGAGGAGCGGGCACTCGCCAGGCGGGCGAGAGAGGGGGACAAGGAGGCGGCCGAGCGTCTCGTCACCGCCAACCTCCGCTTCGTCATCTCATACGTGAAGAAGTATCAGGGGCGGGGGCTCGGGCTCGCCGAGCTCGTCTGCATCGGGAACGAAGGGCTGCTCAAGGCGGTCAAGAAGTTCGATCCCGAGAAGGGCGTGAAGTTCATCTCCTACGCCGTATGGTGGATTCGCCAGACCGTGCTCCAGGCCCTGGCGGAGCAGACCCGCTCGGTGCGGATCCCCCTGAACCAGAACTCCAACCTGGCCAAGCTCGCCCGGACCAACACCCAGCTCACCCAGCAGCTCGGACGCTCCCCGACCGACCAGGAGCTCGCGGAGGAGATGGACGAGCCCGTCGAGACGATCCGGGCGCTCCGCCGGGTGGCGGCGAGCGAGCTCAGCCTCGACGCGCCCATCGACCGGAGCGACAAGGACAGCGCCAGCTTCGGCGAGCGCTTCGCGGGCAGCGACGGCGGCGAGATCGAGGACAATGTCGAGGACCTCGCCCGCCGGGACTTCCTCGAGGAGATCGGCTCCCTCCTCGGCGTGACCCGGGAGCGGATCCGACAGATCCGGAACCGGGCCTTCGAGAAGCTCCGGGAGAGCCCCCACGGCGAATCCCTCTCCGGATTCTGGAGCCCGAACTGACCGGCTGAGGGGGAGGTGCACGAAGGCCCCGTCCTCCGTTCGAGGACGGGGCCTTCTGTCGTTCGGGAACCGCCCAACCACGGCAGCGTACCACACCCGGTCCGGGCGTCCACGGCGCTCCGGTGCCGGGCCAGCCTTCGATCCCCACCGTGTCGGATCCCATGCCGAGTCTCCGCCAGACGCTGCTCCTGGCCCTCGCGGCCCTGGCCGTCGCGGCGGCGCCGGGGGCCCAGAGCGGAGCCGCCCAGGAGCCACCGAGCGGGGAAGCCTGGAACTCCGAGCGCGCCCTGGAGCTGATCCGCCAGGGGCGGGCCGCCCGGCACCGGGCCCGGGCCGACAGCGCCCTGAGCTCGTACCGGGCCACGGCCCGGGGCCACGTCTACTTCATGATCGACCGGGCCGACGCGGGGGAGCGGACCCTGGTGAAGGCCGATCAGCTCGCCCTGGAGGTGTACTGGCGGGCCCCCGATCTGGTCCGGCAGCGGATCGTCGGGCGCCGGGACGAGCGGAACCTCCCCACGAACATCACCTACCATCTCGATCACCTCACGGTGGTCACCGACGACTTCGGCGATCGGATCACCCTGGGCGAGGGCGACGAGGTCCGCTCGATCCTTCACCCCCTGGCGCCCGGCTCCGAGGCGAAGTACGACGTTCGCCTCGCCGACTCCCTGACGCTCCGATTTTCCAGCCGGGACGAGTCCGTCCGGGTCTACGAGATCGAGGTCCGACCCCGGGACATGAGCGAGCCGGGCTTCCTGGGCAGCGTCTTCCTGGACCGGGCCACCGGGGCCGTGGTGCGGATGTCCTTCACCTTCACCCCCGCCTCCTACGTCGATCCCTACCTGGACCACATCCGGATCTCCCTGGACAACGGTCGGTGGCTCGGCCGCTACTGGCTCCCGTATCGGCAGCAAGTGGAGATTCGCAGGGAGCTGCCTCAGCTCGACTTCCCGGCCGGGAGCGTGATCCAGGCACGCTGGGAGATCGGGGACTACGACTTCGACCCGGACGTGTCGGCGGACTTCTTCACGGGCCCGAGCGTGACCCGGCTCCCGGACGACCAGCTCCGCGCCTACGACTTCGACGAGGGGCTCTACGAGCCCCTGGACCGGGAAGGCCTCCTCCCGCCGCCGAGCGTGGAGGAGGTCCGGCGGCGGGCGCTCCGGGCGACCGGACAACGATACCTGAGCGGGCTCCGACGCCTCCGGCTCTTCCTGCCTTCCGTCTCGTCCGCCCTCCGGTACAATCGGGCCGAGGGCTTCTTCATGGGAAGCGGATTCTCGTACCGGCCGACCCCCGACGCGGCGCTGAAGCTCCACGGCGGATACGCCTTCGGCCGGGACCGCTTCAGCGCGTCCGCCCGGCTCACCCGGGAGCGGGAGGAGTCCAGAACGGCTCTCCGGGGATACGCCGGAGACCTCCGGGACCTGGGACCCTTCCCGGGCACCAGCGGCCTCGCCAACACGTTCGCGGCCGCCTGGCTGGAGGCCGACTACCTGGACCCCTGGTTCGCCTCGGGGGCCTCCCTGAGCCACCGCTTCGGACCGGGCGACGGACCGTCCCTGGAGGTGGAGCTCCGCTGGGAGGAGCACGGGGCCGCCCGCTTCGTCCTCGGGGGAGCGAGCGCCGTGACCTCGTATCGCTCCGTCCGACCCGTCCTGGAAGGAACGAACCGGACCGCCAGCGTCACCGGCCACCTGAGCTCCGAGGAGGGAGGGCTCTCGTCCCGGCTCCGCGTGACGGCCGGCGCCTTCGAGGAACGGGCGTACGCCTCGATCCGGGGTCGGGCCCGGTGGAGCCGCCGGTGGCTGGAGGAGCGCGTGGAGCTGAGCGCCGACCTGCACGGTGGATTCGTCAGCTCCGACGCCCCGCCCCAGACCCTCTTCCACCTGGGCGGGCGGGAGACGCTGCCCGGCTACCGGTACCGGAGCTTCGTCGGGGACCGCTTCGCCTTCCTGGAGACCTCGGTCTCCTGGGGCGTGGCTTCTCCCTGGCTCCGGCCACGGGCCTTCGGCGCCGTGGGGTGGACCGACCTGGCCGACCACGCCGTCCCGGAGGGGTGGACCGCCGGCCCGACCCCGATCCCCCACTTCTCCGCCGGGCTGGGCGCAGGCCTCCTCTGGGACGTCCTGCAGGTGAGGGCCGGGCGGGGCCTCAACGGCGGAGAGTGGGAGTGGGTCGTGTCAATCTCAAAGAACTTCTGGCCCTACCTCTGAGGCGTCTGGCCGGCGCGAGGCGTCGTTGGAGGCCTCTTCGCTCCATGCGGCGTAGTTTTCACTACGCCTCAGTCGCTCATCGGCCTCCGCCTACCCTCGCATCCAGCCAGACGCCTCAGCCGGGGGAGGATCGGCGCGGGGAGAACACCGCCCGAGCGGCTGTACCAGGCGTTGTCGCGGACCCGGCGACCCCGCATGCTTCCTGCCGGCTCACTCCACCGCGGCCTCCACCGCCGCCGGCCGGGGTGACAGCAGCACGACCTCCCGGACGTTGACCTCGACGGTGGGGATCGTGACTCCCTCCCGCTCGTAGGAGTCGTACTCGAGCCGACCCTCGACGTAGATCCGGTCGCCCCGGGCGATGTAGTCCTCGGCGAACTGTGCCAGGCGGTTCCAGAAGGTGAGGCGGTGCCAGTCGGTCCGCTCCTCGACCTCCTCCTCCGTCGGCGGGCGCCACCGGTTCGTGGCCAGGGAGAGGTTGGCCACCTTGGTTCCGTTCTGGGTCTGGCGGACGTCCGGGTCCCGGCCGACGTTGCCGACGAGGATGATCTTGTTCACGCTGCGGCTCATGGCTTCGTCTCCGCGCTGGAGGTGGACGGGGCCCCGCCGCTGCGGGGCCGACGCGAAGTGAAGGATGGAGCCCCGGCCGGGGCCCTCCCATGGCCAGACGGGCCGGATCCCGCGAGTTCCGGCCCGGGCCACTGTAGTTCTTCAACAGGCTTCTACGCCTTGCAGTCGTACCAGCTTCGGCCCACGCCCACGTCCACCACCAGGGGCACGTCGAGCTCGACGGCCCCCTCCATCCGCTCGACGACCATCTCCCGGAGCGCGTCCACTTCGTCCCCGGGAACCTCGAAGACGAGCTCGTCGTGGACCTGGATCAGCATCCGGCCCCCGACGCCGTCGTCCTCGAGCTCGTCGTGGATCCGGATCATCGCCTCCTTGATCAGGTCGGCGGCGGTGCCCTGGATCGGCGTGTTCTGGGCCACCCGGACCCCGAACTGGCGGACGTTCCAGTTCCCGGACTTCAGCTCGGGGATGTAGCGACGCCGGCCCAGCAGCGTCTCGACGTAGCCCTGCTCCTTCGCCTTCTCGACCTGCTCGTCCAGAAAGGCCCGCACCCCGGCGAAGCGCTCGAAGTACTCCTCGATGAACTCCTCGGCCTCGTCCCGGGAAATTCCGAGCTGCTGGCCCAGGGAGTAGGCGCCCTGGCCGTAGAGGGTGGCGAAGTTGATCGTCTTCGCCCGGGCACGCATGTCGGGCGTCACGTCGTCGATCTCCACCTCGAAGATGATCGACGCGGTCTGGCGGTGGACGTCGATCCCCTCCCGGAACGCGCCGACGAAGGCGTCGTCGCCGGAGAAGTGGGCGAGGATGCGCAACTCGATCTGCGAGTAGTCGGCGCCGAGGAAGACGTAGC
>CAZMPV010000094.1:0-8796 GCA_964567985.1 uncultured Gemmatimonadaceae bacterium | reverse complement strand
CGGAACGTTGTCGTCGAGCTCCACCTGGTTGATCAGCGCCATCTTCTCGTCGGGCGCCGAGGAGGGATAGCGGGAGAGGAACTCCCGGAAGGAGAGGGCTCGTTCGACCTCCAACAGGCGGATCCGGGCGGGCTCCACCGAGAGGATCCGGGGGTCCGTCACGGGCACGAAGCTCTCGAGGGTCTCGCGGATCGCGCCGCTCCGCGCCGACCAGCGGGGCTCGGCGGCCACGCCCAGGAGCCGGTAGAGGGAGTCGCCGTGACGGAGAAAGACGACGGCGCCCCGGAGCTGCCCGCCCTCCTGGGTCCGGGCGGCGAAGCCGGCCCGGGCCGCGGGGAGCCCGTTCACGTCCTCCTCCGAAGCGGCGCCGGGGCGGACGCCCTCCTGGTCCAGGAAGGCCCGGAGCGCCCCCTCGGGCGACGTCCCCTCGGCCAGCGTCAGCGCGATCAGCGCGTCCTCCTCAGGGCTCAGAGCCTGGACGGCGTTCCGCTGGTTCACCGTCGTCCATCCCCCGGGGAAGGCGACGTGGAAGGCGAGCTCCGGGTGGTAGAAGTCGGCGCCCCTGAAGAAGCCCTGGCGGGGGTCGACGCCGAAGACCACGCCCTCCAGGTGCCGGAGGTAGCGGGCACCGGCCACGGTGGCGTCGCCGTAGCTCGCGGTGTCCCCCGCGATCAGCCCCCGGATCCGCTCCTCCCGGTCCTCCGGGTGGGGGTGGGTGGAGAGCCAGCCCGGCACCCGCTCACCCCCGTCGCTGGCGCCCACCCGACCCAGCATCGCGTAGACGTCGACCATCTCCGTCGGGTCGTAACCCATGCGGGTCATGTAGCGGTAGCCCAGCTCGTCGGCTTCCCGCTCGTCGTTCCGGCTGAACTTGAGGAAGAGGAGCTGGAGACCGGCCCCGGCCACCTCCTCGAAGGGCCGGAGCTCCGGCACGAAGACGGTGCCCAGCCCCAGGCCGAGCTGGGCGAGCTGGGCCCGGCTCATCCGGTTCACCGAGTGGCGGGCCGTGACGTGGCCGATCTCGTGGCCCAGGACCGCCGCGAGCTCCGCTTCGGTGTCGAAGTGGGCCAGGATGCCCCGGGTCATGTAGATGAAGCCCCCCGGGAGGGCGAAGGCGTTGACCACCGGGTCGTCCACCACCGTGAAGGTCCACGGCAGGTCGGGCCGCTCGGAGACGGCGGCCAGCTCCTGGCCCAGATCGGAGACGTAGGCCTGGAGCGCCGAGTCCGGGTAGGCCCCCATGGCGTCCAGGATCTGGCCGTGGGCCTCCCGGCCCATCGCGATCTCCTCCTCGGTACCCATGAAGGAGAGCTGGCGCTCGCCGGTGGCGGGGTTCACGGCGCAGGAGAGGCCGCCGCCGGCCAGGAGCACGAGGCCGGCGAGGGCAGCGGCGGAGCGGGA
Organism: uncultured Gemmatimonadaceae bacterium; assembly: GCA_964567985.1. Taxonomy (GTDB): domain Bacteria; phylum Gemmatimonadota; class Gemmatimonadetes; order Longimicrobiales; family Gaopeijiaceae; genus CAZMPV01. The sequence goes on along the minus strand of CAZMPV010000094.1, from coordinate 7,395 downwards.
GGTCACGAAACGGGGACTCATCGGAGTCTCCTCATCCGCGAGAATCGTCCTCGGGGACTCAGGGGTCACTCACCGTGGAGAGTCAGGAGGGCGTTGACATAGGGTTGGAAGGCACCGTACCAGAACATCCGAAAGAGGGGATCGTCAGCGAATAATACGATCGTGCCGTCGCCGAGGTCCTTCTCGAGGAGCCAACTCCCCCGGGCCATGCGCTCCAGGTTCGCCTCGGAGACCACCCCGCTGATCCGCTCCACACCCTCCGGGAACCACACCGGCGACTCCACCGAAGCGCCGGGCTCGAAGACCGTCCCGTCGGAGAGGACGAAAAGCGCCCCGGGGTCGTTGCCGGCGCCGCTCCCCCAGGCCAGGGGATGCCGGGGGTCCAGGGCCGCCCTGAGCACCGTGCCGGGCATCGACTCCCGCCAGCGCTCCTCCTCCCGCTCCCGGCGGGTCCGGAGGGCTTCGTCGAGGCGCTCCTCCCTGCTCTCCTCGCCGTCCTCCTCCAGGGCCGTCCGGGTCTCCACGTCGGCGAGCTCCGCGCCCAGGCTCCGGGCCGCCCCCTCCACGGCCACAAGGACGCCGCCCCGCCGGACCCATCCGTCCAGGGCCTCCTCGCCGGGCTCGCCCAGGGCCGACTCCAGCCCCCGGCCCGAAGGGACGACCACGACGTCGTACTCGCCGAGGTCCGTCCGGGAGACGTCGGTCACGTTCACCGCGTCGAAGGGGATCTCGAGGCGACGCTCGAGGAAGAACCAGTGGGCGCCGAAGGAGGTGGGGCTCGTGCCCCGCCCCGCGAGGAGCGCCACCCGGGGCAGCTCCAGGGCCCGGGCGTCGTTCGTGCCCAGGTCCGGGCCGCCCTCGGTCCGGCCCGTCTCCACCGGGACGAGGTGGCGGCCGAGCCCGGCCTCCGCGATCCGCCCGTCCAGGTCGTCGTTCCGGCCCCGGGGCAGGAAGACCGTGCCCCGGGGGAAGCTCCGGCCCGCCACCGTGAAGGTGTCTTCCACGGCCACGGCCCGCCCCCCGGCCTCCAGGAAGTCCACCAGCGCCCGGGCACCGTCGAAGCCCGGTCGCATCAGATAGCCGTACCGGCCCGCTCCCGAGGCGCCGCTCTCCGCGGTCCGCCCCGGCGCCTCCTCCACCGGCCGCCACTCCCCGCCGAGCTCGCCGGTGAGCGAGTGGGCCTCGACCCCGTAGGCGTAGGGCAGCGACCACGCCGTGATGTCGTACGAGAATTCCGCGTCCAGGGGGTTGTCCGGACGGAGGAGCGCCGCGGCGAGGCGACCCCGGGACTGGCGGACCGGCACCCGGTAGCTTCCCGCCGGGAAGCGGGAGCGGCCGTCGTAGCCCGGATGGGCCTCGGCGTCGGCCTCGAAGCCCGCCGACGCCCGCTCGACCCGGACGCCCTGGTCGAGAAGGAGGCCGACCAGATCGGAGGCCGGACCGGGGTCGTCCCCCGGGACCAGGAGGATGTCGGAGAGGCCCTCGTCCACGTTCCGGTACGTCCCGGCGAAGCCCAGCAGGAGGTCCGTCTTCCCCTCGGCCGCCGTCCGGAGGGTGGCCCGGCCGGCGGTCCGGTGGTGCATGGCCCGGTCCCGGAGCGTCAGGATCGAGCCGTCGGGCCGCCGGTACGCCAGCCCGGCCCCGCCTCCCCCGCCCTGCTCGTACGTCATCCCGATCGAGCCCAGCAGCGACGGCCAGGAGTCGCCGTAGCCCGGGTAGAAGAGGTCGTAGCTCTCCTCGGTGAAGTAGAGCCAGCCCTCCTCGTCGAAGGCCCCGGCGTTGCCCGCGCCGATCCGCCGCCCCCACTCCAGGACGTGCTCCGGGTAGATCGGGTTGATCGGGGGCGTCGGCGGGAAGAAGAAGTAGCTGGACCGGGGGCTCATCTCGTGGAAGTCCACGTGGACCTGCGGGTTCCAGCGGTCCCACGTGGCCAGCCGGGCCCGGGTCTCGGGCTGGCTCATCCACGTCCAGTCCCGGTTCAGGTCGAAGAGGTAGTGGTTGTAGCGGCCCCCGGGCCAGGGCTCGTCGTGCTCCCGGCTCGCCGGATCTGGGTTCGGCTCCCGCGCCCGGGCCTGACGATACCAGTTCACGTACCGGTCCCGGCCGTCGGGATTGACCACCGGGTCGACGACCACGACCACCGAGTCCAGGACTCCCGCCACCGCCTCGGCGCCCCGGGCCAGGTCCCACGCCGTCCACATCGCCGCCTCGCTGGACGACGACTCGTTGCCGTGGACTCCGTAGGAGAAGTAGACCACGGCCGGGTTTCCGGCGGCGATCTCCCGGGCCCGCTCCCCGCTCGTCCCGGGCCGGGTCAGCTCCCGGTTGCTGGCCAGGATCTCGTCCAGGCGCGCCCGGTGCTCGGTGGAGGCGATCAGGACCTGGATCAGGGGACGGTCTTCCACCGTACGGCCGTACTCCGTCACGCTCACGAGCTCGGAGGCGTCGGCCAGGGCCCGCATGTAGCGGTTCACGCCGGCGACGTCGGTGAAGCGCTCCCCCAGCTCCCAGCCCAGGACGTCGGCCGGCGACGGGGGTGCCTGGGCTCCGGCATCCGCGACGCCCGCCCCGACGAAGAGAAGGCCCAGGGCGACGGCGACGAGCGGACGGCGGCGCGGCGGCGGCCGGTGATTCACGGATTCCCTCCCAGAAGGGTGTCGAGCGGTGGAGTGACGGCACGGGCCCTGTCCGGACGGCCCGGGGCTCCGGGCCCCGGAAGTTACCCGCCCGGATTCGGGCACCGCAACCGCTCGGGAGGCACCTTTTCGAGCCCTCGGACGCCCCCGATACGGAGTCACCGGCGTTCTTGACAGGCCCCGAGATCCGCGTCCACCTTCCCGCCGGTTCCCGGTTCACCCGAGCGAGGACGAGCCTCCATGGCCGAAGCGCCCCCCGCCCCAACCCGCAAGGGTCTCCCGCCCGAGGCCTACGAGGAGATTCCCGGCGACGAGTACTCGCCGTACGTGGGCGCCGGCGAGACGATGCCGGAGTTCACGATCAAGGCGATCGTCATCGGGATGGTCCTGGCGGTGGTCTTCGGGGCGGCCAACGCCTACCTCGGCCTCCGGGTCGGGCTCACGGTGAGCGCCTCAATCCCGGCCGCGGTCATGGCCGTGGCCGCCTTCCAGGTTCTCAAAAAGGGCACGATCCTGGAAGCCAACATGGTCCAGACCGTGGGCTCGGCGGGGGAGTCGCTGGCCGCCGGTGTGATCTTCACGCTTCCGGCTCTCTTCGTCTGGCAGCGGCAGGACCCCTCCGTGGTGGTGGACGTGGTCGAGATCTCCGTCATCGCCCTCTTCGGCGGGCTCCTGGGCGTCCTCTTCATGATCCCGCTCCGCTCCTACCTGATCAGCCGGGAGCACGGCAAGCTTCCCTACCCCGAGGGGACGGCGTGCGCCGAGGTCCAGGTCGCCGGCGACGTGGGCGGGAGCAAGGCGAAGCTCCTCTTCACCGGCCTCGGTCTCGGGGCCGTCTACCAGCTCCTGGCGAACAGCCGGGGGCTCGGCCTCTGGAACGAGTCGCCCTCCTTCGGCCTGCCGAAGAAGGCCCGGATCGGGGGCGACTTCACCCCCGAGCTCCTGGGCGTGGGCTTCATCATCGGGCCGAAGATCGCCGCCATCATGTTCGGCGGGAGCGCCTTCGCCTGGCTCGTGCTGATCCCCGCGATCAACATCTGGGGCGGCGGGAGCGTCGTCTATCCGGCCGAAGTGCCGATGGCCGAGCTCACCTCGGACGAGATCTGGAACAACTACATCCGGTACGTGGGCGCGGGAGCGGTGGCGTTCGGGGGGATCGTCACGCTGCTCAAGAGCCTCCCGACGATCGTGGAGAGCTTCAAGCTCGGCATGAAGGAGATGGGCCCGGAGGGCGGCTCCGCCGTCTCCCTGCCCCGGACCCAGCAGGACCTCCCCCTGGGCCTGGTGGCCGGCCTCAGCGTGCTCATGGCGGTGGCCCTGGCGCTCTGGCCCGGCGTGCCGGTGGACCTGCCCGGCGGCATCCTGATCGTCGTCTTCAGCTTCTTCTTCGTCACCGTCTCCAGCCGCATCGTGGGGCTCATCGGCTCGTCGTCGAACCCGGTCTCGGGGATGACGATCGCCGCGCTGATCCTCACCGCCCTGATCTGGGTGGCCCTGGGCCGGAACGACGGCTCGGTGGCCTCGAAGGTCGCCGTCCTCGCGGTGGGGGCGGTGGTCTGCATCTCCGCAGCCGTCGCCGGGGACACCTCCCAGGACCTGAAGACCGGCTTCCTGGTCGGGGCCACGCCGAAGCGCCAGCAGATCGGCGAGATGATCGGTGTGCTGGCCAGCGCCGCCGTGATGGGCTGGGTGCTGATCATCCTGAACGAGTCGTACGGGATCGGCACCGCCGACGGGCTGCCGGCGCCCCAGGCCACGCTCATGAGCCTGGTCATCGACGGCGTCCTGAACGCGTCGCTGCCCTGGGGCTTCGTCCTCATCGGGGTCGTCATCGCCGCGATCACCGAGTTCGTATTCAAGCTCCCCTCCCTGGCCCTGGCGGTTGGGGTCTACCTCCCGGTCTCCCTCATGACGCCGATCTTCGTCGGCGGCCTCATGCGCCTGGCCCTGACCCGCAAGTACTCGGACGTGCCGGGCGACGCGGGCCCGGGCGACGCCCAGAGCACCGAGGAGGGCGAGGTGGGGGGCGAGGTCTCCCCGGCGGGCCGGAAGGCCGCCAGCCCCCTCCTGGCCGAGAAGCGGGAGCAGGGCGTGCTCTACGCCAGCGGGCTCATCGCCGGCGCCGCCCTGGTCGGGGTGATGATCGGCGGCGCGATCTACGGGGTCACCCGGATCACCGGCGACCCGTCGGTGGCGAGCGAGTGGGTGATCGGTCACGGCTGGTCTGTGGGCCTCTTCCCCTACTCCTCCGAGCTCATCGGAACCCTGGTCTTCGTCGGTCTCTGCTGGCTCCTCTGGCGGGCCGCGAACCGGGAGGAGGCGGCCGTCGCGTGACCGACCGGACGCCCTCGCTGCGCCGGACCCTCCTGGCGCTCGTCCTCCCGCTCCTGACCGCGGCCGCCTGCGGCGACGACGGGGCCACCCCGCCCCCGGACGAGGCCGGCACGATCGCCCGGGAGACGTTCGTCGAGGTCTACGTGGATCTCCGGATCGCCGCCCTGCGGAGCGAGGGCCGGACGATCGACGCCGCCACCCGGGAGCGGATCCTCTCCCGGCACGATGTGACCAGGGACGACCTCCTGGAGTTCGTCGACGTCCATGGCGAGAATCCCCGGTTCATCCGGGACGTCTGGGGGGAGGTGGAGGCCAGAATCGACTCGATCCGGAATCCCGAAGACACGACCTCGACGTGAGACCGGGGCGGGGACGAAAATCCCCGCCCCGGCCGCCGAGCTCAGTTCGTCGGGAAGACCATCCCGATGGAGAGGGCCTCGTGGTCCCCGAGCGAGGCGCCGAAGCGGATCGTCCACGACGTTCCGAAGTCCAGGTCGGCGCCCACGTCCACGACGAAGCCCAGGTCGAGCTCGCTGTCGTCGGCGCTTCCTCCGGGGGCCGGTTCGTCCCGACCCAGGTGGCCGTCGAGGACCAGGCGGGGGGAGGCGTAGGGGGTGAAGCCGAGCCCCTCCTCGGAGAAGGTCCGGCCCACGGAGACCCCCAGGGGGAAGCTCACCAGGACGTAGTCCCCCACGCCGAGGCCGGCGCCGGTGACCCAGAGGATGTCCACGGGCATCTCCTCGTCGGCCCGGAGCAGGTAGCCCGAGACGTCGGCGCCGCCGAAGAAGGCGAGGTCGTCGCCGAAGCCCTCGGCCACGCCCGCCCGGAGGCCGATGCCGCCCGGCGCGGGGCTGCCGCGCCAGGTCGCCATGGCCCCGATGCCGGCGCCGGGCGCCGGGTCGGTCAGGTGAATGCCCAGCCCGGCGGGCGAGTTCGGCCCCAGGAGGAGGGGGGCGTCCCACGCCACCTGGCCCCGGGCGCCGGGCGCCAGGAAGAGCAGGAGGAGGGTGGTCGTCGCGAGAGCCACCGCGCTGCGTGTAGCGTTATGCATGCCTGGTTCTCCGTTCTGTACGTACAGGATCGCGTTCGCCCGGAACGGGGCCGGAGACCGGCCTTGCCGGGACGGACCTCGAGGGTCCACCCGGATGTATGCAAAATCTCTGCCACGCCGGATCCCGAGCCTCGAGAAGAACGGACCCACTCCATGGACGTGAAGCGCGTGCACAGCGGCGCCCCCTGGGAGGCCGAAGTCGGCTACTGCCGGGCCCTCAGGCGGGGGAATCGGATCTTCGTCACCGGGACCGCGCCCGTGGCCGAGGACGGCTCGGTGACGGCCCCGGACGACGGCTACGGCCAGGCCCGGCGTTGCTTCGAGATCATCCTGGCGGCCCTGGCCGAGCTCGGAGCGGGCCCCGAGGACGTGGTCCGCACCCGGATGTTCACAACGGACATCGACCGGTGGGACGAGTACGGGCGAGCCCACCGGGAGGTCTTCGGGGCGCACCCGCCGACCACTACACTCGTGCAGGTTCAGAGACTCATCGACCCGGAGATGCTCATCGAGATCGAAGCCGATGCCCTCGTCGACTGACTTCGGACCCGGACGGGTCCTCCTGCCCCTGGCGGCGGCGCTCTTCGTCGCGTCCGCCCCCCTCGGAGCCCAGGCTCCCGCCGACGATTCGGTCCGCACCGTCCGGGCCCACGAGCTCGCCCGGGGCGAATCGATCCGCCTGGACGGCCGGCTCGACGAGGCCGCCTGGGACGACGCCGAGCCCGCCACCGACTTCGTCCAGCAGGAGCCGGTGGAGGGCGGCGAGCCGAGTCAGCGCACCGAGGTCCGGATCCTCCGGGACCAGGACGCCCTCTACATCGGCGCCATGCTCCACGACACGAACCCCGAGGGGATCCTGGCCTACAAGCGGGCCCGGGACGCCGGCCTCGGCACCGACGACCGCTTCATGTGGATCCTGGACACCTTCCTCGACGGTCGGAGCGCCTATTTCTTCGAGCTGAACCCCGAAGGCCTCCGGGGCGACGGGCTGCTCCGGACCGACGTGAGCTTCAGCCTGAACAAGGACTGGGACGGCATCTGGGACGCCGAGGTGCGCAGGAGCGACCGGGGCTGGTCCGCCGAGATCCGGATCCCGGTCCGGACCCTCAACTTCGACCCCGAGCTCGACCGCTGGGGCATCAACTTCCAGCGCACGGTGCGCCGGGAGAACGAGGAGATGCTCTGGACGGGCTACCGGCGCAACGAGGGCCTCTTCCGGCCCATGCACGCCGGACAGGTGACGGGGCTGGAAGGCTTCAGCCAGGGGATCGGCCTGGAGGCGACCCCCTTCGCCACGGGCAACTGGCAGGCCCGGCCCGGGGTGGCCGGGGGGAGCTCCGGCGCCCTGACCGGTGACGCCGGCTTCGACGTGAC
>CAZMPV010000093.1:0-8806 GCA_964567985.1 uncultured Gemmatimonadaceae bacterium | reverse complement strand
GCGAGACCAGGGCGGTGCGGCCGTCGGCCATCGGGAAAGCGTCCCACACCGTCCGCCCCTGGCCGTCGTCCTCGAGGCTCGTGCCGGCGGCGATGTCGTAACCCTCCACCTTCGGAGCGTTCCGGGCCAGGACGCCCCGCTGGATGACGCGGCTGACCTCCCAGACGTCGTGGCCGCCGCCAGTCTGCTTCTGCTGGGCCGCGAAGCGGACGTTGAGGGCCCGGAGCGAGCGGGAGAGGACCTCCATCATCCGGGTGGCGAGGGTCTCGCCGCCCATGAGCCGCTGGAAGTCGTCCCGGTCGACCAGGATCAGTCGGGTCGGCTCGATGGCCCTGGCCGTGGCCGAGCGGGGCGCGTCGTTCAGGAGCGCCATCTCGCCGAAGCCCTCTCCGGACCGGCGGACGGCGAGCTTCTCTTCGCCTCCGCCCGAGGCCGCCTTCACGATCTCCACGGCTCCGTCGAAGACCACGTAGTAGGCGTCGCCGGCCTCGCCCTCCTCGAAGAGGACCTCGTCCTCCCCGACCTCGGTCCCCCGGACGATCTCGGCCACCCGCCCGAGGTCGTCGTCCGGCAGCCCTTCGAAGAGCTCGACTTCCCGGAGGATCGGGATCACCTCGTCGGGGCTCCAGGTCATCTCTTCGGACACTGCTTCGACGCCTCCATCGGGAATTGTCGGGCGCTCCAGGGAAGGAACCAATGTAAGCCGCGTCCGGGAGCGCGAGAAAGGCCGGAGCCCCGGGCACGGACCTCTCTCGATCGAAGTGCTCGCTCCCCGGGGTCGGAGCCTGTTAATTTAGAAGCTCGCGAAGACGACTCTCTCCGTGGAGGGTTCCTGGTGTCATCCACGCCGGAGCAGGCGGTGTCCTCTCTGGACGAAGAAGCCGGGCCCGGCCCCCGACCCGTGTCGGTCCGCTGCTGGGGAACGCGGGGCTCGATCCCCTCGCCGGGACCGGCCACGGCCGGCTACGGCGGAAACACGTCCTGCCTCGAGGTCCAGGTCGGCGACGAGCGGATCATCTTCGACGCCGGCACGGGGCTCCGTCTGCTGGGAGACAAGATCGCGGCGACGGGGGATCCGGTCCGGGCGACGATCTTCCTGACACACTTCCACTGGGACCACATCCAGGGATTTCCGTTCTTCGCGCCGCTCTACGACCCCGCGGCCCGGCTCCGACTGATCGGGCCCCCGCAGAAGGACCTGGACATCCAGACGCTCTTCGCACGCCAGATGGGCCCGGTCTACTTCCCGGTCCCCCTGGAGGCCCTGGCGGCCGAACTGACCTTCGATCCCCTGAGCGACGACGCCTGGGAGTCGGAGAACGGCATCCGGATCCGCTCCATGCGGGTGCGACACCCGTCGAACACCGTGGGTTACCGGCTCGAGGCCGGCGACCGCTCGGTGTGCTACGTGCCGGACAACGAGCTCGAAGGCTCCGGTCATCCCACGGGCCCCGGCTGGCGGGAGCGCTTCCTCGAGTTCATCGAGGGGACCGACGTCCTCTTCCACGACGCGATGTACACCGAGGAGGAGTACGAGAAGCGGACCGGATGGGGCCATTCGACGTATCAGCAGACCGCGGAGCTGGCGACCGAAGCCGGTGTCGGCCAGCTCTTCTTCTTCCACCACGCTCCGGAGCGTTCCGACGCGGAGCTGAATCCGATCCTGGACGACTTCCGGAGCCGAGCCTCCCGACGGGGGCTCTCCCTCGAAGTGAACGCAGCCTTCGAGGGCAAAGAAATTCGGATCGAGGAGACGTGACGTGAGACGATTCGGATCCCTGGCCGTCCTCCTGACGGTCGTACCGCTGCTGGCCTTCGGGCCCGTCGACAGGACGGCCCCGACCAAGTGGGCCTTCATCGTGGGTATCAGCGACTACATCCACTTCTCCGACGAGACCGGCGGCGACCTGCCGGGTGCCGAACGGGACGCCCGCGTCATGCGGGACGTCCTGGTCCAGAAGTGGGGATTCCCCCGGGAGAACGTGAAGATGCTCCTGAACCAGGATGCCACCCGCCGGGCCATCGAGGAGGGGCTCACCGAGTGGCTCCCGGCCCGGGCCCGCCCCGGCGACCAGATCACGGTCTTCTTCGCCGGCCACGGATCCCAGATGTGGGACCAGGACGGCGACGAGGAGGACGGCCTGGACGAGACGATCGCCCCGGCCGACGTGCGCTCCGAGACCACCGAGTTCGACATCAGCGACGACGAGTTCGGCGACTGGCTGACGGCCCTGCCCACCGACAACGTCGTCGTCTACTTGGACAACTGTAACTCCGGCACGGGCACCCGGGAGGTGACCCCCTTCTCCCGGACCCGGGAGCTCGCCCGGGACCTCTCGGAGATCGAGCGGCCCGAGGGCGTGGCCCGACGTGCCGTGGGCGAGGGCGAGGACGAGACCGGCTTCGATCCGGGGGCGGGCACGGTCCTGGAGCTCGCCGCCGCCCAGCCCCATCAGGCGGCGGTGGACGCCTACTTCCCGGCCGAGGAGGGTGGCGAGGCCTTCCACGGCGGGGCCTTCACCACGTTCCTGGTCCGGGAGCTCTGGCGGGCTCCCTCCAGCGCCACCTACCAGGAGGTCTTCCAGCGGGTCCGCGACGCCCTGGAGCGCCACCGCTTCGAGCAGGACCCCTACCTCTCCGAGGAGGTGGAGATGAAGTCGGCGCCCCTCTTCCACGTGGAAGGCGGAGGGGGCTCGGTCTCCGAGGCAGCCCTCCCCGTGGCGTCGGTGACCGACGGGATGGCCGAGCTCGGCGGGGGACAGTCCCTGGGGATCACCACGGGCTCGGTCTTCACGACGAGCGACGGCGCCCGGCTGGTGGTCGAGTCGGTGACCCCCGAGCGGGCCGCCGCCCACATCACGTCCGGCTCGGTCGAGGAGGGCGCGTCCGCCCGCCTCGAGGGCTACCGCTTCGCCCGGCGTCCCCTCCGGGTCAACGTCGCCGAGGTGGCATCCGAGACGGCGGCCACGGTCTCGGACGCGGCGGCCGGCTCGACGAGCATCCAGGCCGTGGAGGACCCCGACGCCTTCTCCCACCTCCTGCTGCGCCGACGGAGCGACTCGGTCCGGGTCGTGGGCATGGACGGGGCGACCCGGGGGAGCTACGCCGCCGACGCCGACGGCCGGAGCTCGCTGAGGGACCAGCTCAAGAAGGAGGCGGCGGCCAAGCGGCTCGCGGACATGGAGAACCTGGCCCAGGAGTTCGAGATCGAAGTCTGGCTGGAGGAGGGTGCCCGGGAGCTCGGGCTGGGAGAGCACATCACCTTCCACGCCCGCTCCGAGCGCTCCGGCTACCTCACGCTGGTCGATCTGGGCACCGACGGCACCGTCACCGTCCTCTATCCCAACGCCTACGAGGAGGGCCGTCGGATCGAGGCCGGCGAGACCTACACCTTCCCGTCCGAGGAGATGGGCTTCGAGATCGAGGTCCAGCCCCCGCCGGGTCGGGGCATCGTCCGGGCCTTCGTGACGTCCGAGCCGCTGGACATTCCCCTCTCCCGGGATCAGCTCACGACGGGTGAGGTGCTCCTGGCCGATCGGATCGCCGACGCGGTCCGGAGCGCGGCCGGAGCCGTCGAGGGCTCGAGCGAGGCCGTGCGGCTCGACAGCTGGGGGACCGCGTCGATGGTCTATCAGATCAATCCGTAGAAGGGAGCCGGGCCCGCCACCGGCGGGTCCCGATCCCCCCGACCGCCGATGAAGCCGAAGCGTTTCCTGGTCCTCTCCCTCGTCATCGTGGGCTCGGTGGGGCTCACGCTCCTGGCCGAGCGGTGGTCGAACCTCACCCGGCTCGAGGAGCTGGAGCGCACGACCCTCGACTGGCGTCAGATCTTCATCCAGGAGGGGCGGGGCTTCTTCTCCGGGGAAGAGAGCCCGATCGTCCTGGTCTTCTTCGACGAGGCCGCAACCGAGGAGTGGCCGTACCTTTCACCCTACCCCCGGGCGTACCTGGCCGAACTGATCCGGGCCCTGGACGAGGCCGGCGCCCGGACGATCGGCCTGGACGTCTATCTGGAGGACCTCTATCCCCGCCTGAACGAGATGGACCGGGGCGACGACCGGCTCCAGCGGGCGATCGAGGAGGCGGGCAACGTGGTTCTCGTCGCCCCCATGGTCTCGACCGACTCGGGCCGGGTGCTGAAGGAGCCCCACCCCGCCTTCGCCGGCCCCGCCGCCGACGTGGGCGCCGCGGACCTGCCCACGGCCTTCGAGACGGTCAGGGAAGGGGTCCTGGCGGTCCGCTCGGGCCGGACCCTGGCGCCGTCGTTCTCGCTGTCCGTCTACGCCGAGTCCCGGGGCCTGGACGCGGACTCGCTCCTCTCCGAGGCCCGACGCACCGGCACCCTCGACCTGCCGAGCCTGCCGCCCCGGCTCCGCCGCCTCCCGGCGGGGTGGGCCGAGAGCTCGAGCGCCGAGGCCAGCCTGAACATCCACACCTTCCCTCTCCGCTTCGTGGGCCCACCGTCCTCGGGGAATCTGCCCAAGACCTTCAGCGCGTACCGGGCCAGCGAAGCGAGCCAGCTCATCTCCTTCCTACCGGAGGAGTTCGAGGACAAGATCGTCCTGCTGGGCTCGGGCTATCACGAGACCGACCGCTTCCGCACCCCCTACTACGCCTATCCGGTGCCGGACAGCGTGGCCCGGGCCGCCGGCCAGGACCACTACACCTGGATGTACGGGGTCGAGATCCACGCCAACGCGATCCAGAACCTCCTCGACGGAACGTTCGTCCGGCCCGTGGGGGGCGTGGCGGAAGCGGGCCTCCTGCTCCTGGTGGCGAGCGTGGCCGGGCTCGTGGTCTTCTGGCAGGGTGCCCTCTGGGGCGGGATCGCCGCCCTGGGCGCCGCGCTCCTGACGCTGGTGGCCGCGACCGCCCTCTACGCCGGCGAGCTCTCCCTTCCGGGCGTGGGCAGCGTGATGGGGCTGGGCCCGGGGCTGATCTGGATGCCCGTGGTCACCCCGCTGGTGGCGATCCTCCTCTCCTACCTCGGCTCCACGGCCTACGTCTCCATCGTCGAAGGTCGGGAGCGCCGCTTCATCCAGGGGGCCTTCGGGAAGTACGTCCCCCCGGCCGTGGTCGACGAGATCGCCCAGAACCCGGGGGCGCTCCGCCTTGGGGGCCAGAAGCGGTCCATAACGGTGCTCTTCTCGGACCTGGCCGGCTTCACCTCCCTCTCGGAGACCATGGAGCCCGAAGAGCTCCTCTCGATTCTCAACGAGTACCTCACCGTCATGACCCAGCTCGTCATGGACGAGGAGGGCACCCTCGACAAGTACATCGGCGACGCGATCATGGCGTTCTGGAACGCGCCGAAGACCCAGGAGGACCACGCCGACCGGGCCCTCCGGACGGCGGTCCTCATGCAGCGGGAGATGAAGGAGCTCAACCGCAGGTGGGCCGAGGAGGGACGCCAGAGCGATCCCTTCAGGGTGCGCATCGGCGTGAACACCGGCGACGTGGTCGTGGGCAACGTCGGCGGGGAGGATCGCTTCGACTATTCGGCGATCGGCGACCCGGTGAACCTGAGCGCCCGGCTCGAGCCCGCGAACAAGACGTACGGCACCCTCGTCATGACGTCCGAGTTCACCGTGGAGGCCGCCACGCCCGACGCCTTCCGGCTGCGCGAGCTCGACCTGATCGCCGTGAAGGGCAAGTCGAGGCCGGTGAAGGTGTATGAAGTCCTGGAGCTGGCCGGGGCGGAGCTGGAGCCCTCCCTGGAGGAGGCGCTCGGGCACTACGAGAGCGGACTCTCGGCCTATCGGAATCGTGACTGGGAGCTGGCCGCCCAGTACTTTTCCGCGGCGCTTGAGGAGCACCCGGACGACGGTCCGAGCCGGGTGTATCTGGAGCGCTCGCGGGAGTACATGGCCGATCCGCCGCCCACCGACTGGGACTTCGTCGTCCGCAGGAAGGTGAAGTGACCATCCGCAGGACCGAACGCGACCCGGAGTCGATCATGAAGAAGCTCGTCGCATTGACAGCCGCACTCCTCCTCGTCGGCGCCACCTGGGCCGTCCAGGACGGGCCAGTGGGGGTGATTCTGAACGTGGACGGGACGGTCCGGGTCACCGGGTCCGACGGCCAGTCCAGGGAAGCCGGGGCCGGCACCCGGGTCTCGGCCACCGAGCGCATCGTCCCGGCTTCGGGCGGCAGCGCCCTCCTGGTCCTCAGGGGGGGCGAGCGGGTCGAGGTGACCGAGGAGTACGCCGTGCCGAGCCCCGGCGCGTCGTCGGAGGACGGCGACATGTTCTCCCGGGCGAGCCAGGTCCTGGGTCGGGTGGCCTCGACCAACACCGAGAACCTGGCGGACCGACAGGGCATGATCCGGCCCATTCCGGGCGAGCCCGTCCTGGTGGCGCCCCGGAACGAGCTCGCGGTGATGAGCCCCCGACCCACCTTCACCTGGTACGGCGTGAACGGCGCGTCGGGCTACACCCTGCAGATCCGCCAGCCCGGGGAGCGGCCCCGACGCTTCGAGGGGATCCCGGACACGACGTTCACCTACCCCGAGGACGCGCCGCCCCTCGCCCACGGCGAGGAGTACTGGTGGACCGTGGCCCCGGCGGGCTCCGGGCGCGCGACCCGGGAGCAGCGCTTCTCGGTCGTCGACGGCGAGACGTACCAGCAGGTCAAGAGCGACCTGCGGTCCCTCGAGGACGCGGGCCTCGACCCCGAGGGTGACGGGGCCTTCCTCGCGGCCGTCGTCCACTGGGAAGCGGGCCTCTACTACGAGGCCGCCCGGACCCTGGAGAAGCTGGAGGCGTCCGGCGAGGCGATGAGCGCCGACGCATATCTGCTGAAGGGCGACGTCATGGCCACCATGGGTCGGCTGGAGGCCGCCCGGGAGGCCTTCGACAGGGCCGACGAGATGCGTCGATGACCGAAGTCGCCGCTCCGCCGGCACCCCGTCCGCTCCTGGCCGGTCCCCGCTCGACGCTGGAGCGCCTGCCCCGGGAGCTCTCCGACGCCGCGGAGCGGCGGGGCCTGGACGGCCTGGCCGAGCTCTCCGCCGACGAACGCCCCGTTGTCCTCTTCCTCGCCGAGGAGCTGCTCCCCGACGCCGCGCCGGCCGCGCCCCTGGCCGACCTCCCGGCCCACGTCACCCTGATCGCGGCGGACCCTGCGGCCCGGGACGCCGCCCGGGCCGCCGACCGGCTCTTCTTCTACCTGACGCCGGAGATGGGCGCGCCGGCGATCCGGGAGGCCGTGAACGGGGCCATCCTCCACTCCCGGGTCCTGCTGGCCTCCGAGCGCGCCGGAGAGGAGCTCGAGCGCCTCCACTCCGAGGTCCAGGAGCTGAACCGGATCGGGATGGCGCTCATGAGCGAGCACGACCCCGACGAGCTGCTGGGCCAGATCCTGCGCCAGGCCCGGAAGATGACCACGAGCGACGCGGGCAGCCTGTACCTGGTCGTCGAGGACGAGGAGACGGAAGAAGAGCGCCTGCACTTTCTCCGCTCCCAGACCGACTCCCTGCCCGACCTCCCGGACCCGGACTTCACGCTGCCGCTGGACAAGACGTCGGTGGCCGGATACGCGGCGCTCACCGGAGAGCCCCTGGTCATCGACGACGCCTACGAGATCGACGAGGCCGAGCCGTACACCTTCAACCGCTCCTTCGACGAGAAGCACGGCTACCGGGCGAAGTCGATGCTCGTGGTCCCCATGAAGGATCACAAGGACCGGGTGGTGGGCGTGCTTCAGCTCATCAACCGGAAGGAGCGCGCCGACGCCCGGATCCGGGGCGAGGACGACGCCCGGGAGCACGTCCGACGGTACTCGGAGCGGGACGTGGAGATGGTCCAGAGCCTGGCCGGCCAGGCCGCCGTCTCCATCGAGAACGGTCGGCTCTACGAGTCGATCGAAAACCTCTTCGAGGGCTTCATCAAGGCGGCGGTGACCGCGATCGACCAGCGGGATCCCGCCACCTCCGGCCACTCGGTCCGGGTCACCGAGCTGACGTGCGCCCTGGCCGAGGTCGTGGACGCCCGGACAGAGGGCCGCTTCGCCGACGTGACCTTCTCGAAGGAAGAGATGAAGGAGCTGCGCTACTCGGGGCTGCTCCACGACTTCGGGAAGGTCGGGGTCCGGGAGGAGGTGCTGACCAAGCGGAAGAAGCTCCCCGAGGAGATCTGGGCCCGCGTCGAGGCCCGCTTCCAGCGCATCCGCGACCTCTACCGGTCGCGCTTCGAGCGGGACCGGGCCACCTATCTGGCCGACCGCGGCCGGGACGGCTACGAGGAGTGGCTGGCCGATCGAACGTCCGAGCTGGAGGAGGAGCTGGAGAGGATGGAGCGGTACTGGGAAGCCGTCTCCCGGGCGAACGAGCCGAGACCGCTCCCGGAGAAGGGACCCGAGATCCTCGAGGAGATCCGGAACGCCTCCGTCGAGACCCTCGACGGCGAGGAAGTCCGCTTCATCACCGACGACGAATACCACTACCTCCAGATCGAGAAGGGGAGCCTGGACGAGGAGGAGATCGAGCAGATCCAGTCCCACGTCATGCACGGGTACGACTTCCTCCAGGAGATCCCCTGGACCGACGAGCTCGCCCGGGTCGACGACATCATGCTCGGCCACCACGAGAAGCTCGACGGCTCGGGCTATCCCCGGGGGGTATCGGGCACAGAAATCCCCCTGAGGACCCGGATGATGACCGTGGCCGACATCTTCGACGCCCTCACCGCGTCGGACCGCCCCTACAAGAAGGCGATGCCCACCGAGCGGGCCCTGGAGATCCTGCGGATGGAAGCCGACGAGGGCGCCCTCGACCCGGACCTGGTGGAGCTCTTCATCGAGTCCGGCG
>CAZMPV010000092.1:0-8828 GCA_964567985.1 uncultured Gemmatimonadaceae bacterium | reverse complement strand
CCATGGGCACGGCGCGGGAGTGGGCTTACCTTTTCACTCACCATGACCCGCACCCACCACGACGCGGAGATCCTCGGTGAAGCCGACGAGCACCGCCTCGCCCACGTCCTGGCCAGGTTCCCCGACGTGCCGGACGACGCCGGGGAGTTCGGGGTCGCGGTGGCGGAGGAGGTCGAGGACCGGCGAGCCCGGGTGCCCGGGGACGACGAACCGATCGACCTCACCCACCTCCTGGACGTGGACGGACACCCTCGCTGGGTGGGCTTCTCGGAGAAACGGCGCCTGATCGTTTATGGGCCGCCCGCCGGGCCGGACCCGCGCCCCGGTCGGTGAGCGACTCTCCCTGGTTCCGGTGGCTCGAGCGGGTCGCCTTCGCGGCCCTCCTCGTCTTCCTCCTCTATCGCCTCGCCCCCCAGATCTCGGCCTTCACGGGCCTGGGCGCCGCGCCGGTGGAGGCACCGTCCTTCGAGGTCACCACCTTCGACGGCCGGACCCTGACCTCCGAAGACCTGCGCGGAGAGGTCGTGGTGGTGAACTTCTGGGCCACCTGGTGCCCGCCCTGTCGGCTGGAGATGCCGGCCCTCCAGGCGCTCCACGAGGAGCGGGCGTCCGACGGGCTGGTCGTCCTCGGGCTGGCCACCGACGCGACCGGCGAAGGACCGATCCGGGCGTTCCTCGAGGAGCGGGGATTCACCTACCCGGTGGCCCGGGCCGGCGGGTCGCTGAAGCGGGCCTTCGGCGGCATCACCGGGATTCCGACCACCTTCGTCCTGGACCGGGAGGGCCGGATCCGGCACCGGGTGGTCGGCTACTTCGTGCCCCCGGCGATGAAATCGGCCGTGGGGCGCCTGCTGGAGGAGCCCGAAGGGAGGCCCGTCACCGGCGAGGAGTGACCGGACGGAGTCGGAACCTGAGCTCTCGGTCGTTCCGGTCCAGCACCTCGCTCCCCTCCCATCCCAGGGCGGTCCTCAGGCGTTCGACGAGCTCCACGGCCTCCGGGATCCGGTCCACCTCCAGGCGAGCCCGGATGCTTTCGACGGTGTCGTCGCTGTCGCCGGTTCGGGGAGCCCGGCGCTTCAGATCGAGCTCGATCCGGAACGCCGCATCGTCTGCATCCCGCTGGAGGGCCACGTCCGCCGAGCGGAACTCGGAGACCGACAGCTCGAGGGAGCGGGAGAACCAGAGGAGCCGTCCTCCGGCACGGGCGACGATATGGCCAGAGACGCCGTCGACCTCGAACACCTTCCAGTGCTCGGTGACGGCGCCTCCGAGCCACACGAAGAAGAGCGACAGGGGGGTGAAGAGGAGCTGGACCACGGCCCCCGCCAGGAGCGCTCCGCCCGCACGGCCGTCCATCGCGTAGACGGCCAGCCCCGTGGAAACGCCCGGGAAGAGCGCCGCCCCGGTGCAGAAGAGCCGCAGCAGGACGTTGCCCACCGGGAGCCGCCCGGCCACGAGCCGGAACGGGCGTTCCATGGATTCCACCCGGAGGGCCGGGCGGACCCACCGGGCGCCGATTCGGATGGTCATGTCGCTGGACGTCTCCCTCGGGGCGCGGGGGCCGACGCCCGCCTCAGTGCCGGAAGACCCTCCGGCCCGTCAGCACCATGGCGATCTCGTGCTCGTTCGCGGCCTCGATCACTTCCTCGTCCCGGATCGAGCCGCCGGGCTGGACGATGGCGGTGACGCCGGCCTCGGCGGCGGCGTCCACCCCGTCCCGGAAGGGGAAGAAGGCGTCGGAGGCCAGGACCGAGCCCTCGGTCTCCAGGCCGGCCTCGCCGGCCTTGCGCACGGCGATCTTCGAGGCGTCGACCCGGCTCATCTGGCCGGCGCCGATGCCCACGGTGGCGCCGTCCCGGGCCAGGAGGATCGCGTTCGACTTGACCCCGAAGACGGCGGCCCAGGCGAAGCGGAGGTCGTCCCACTCGGTGGTCGAGGGGGCCCGCTCGGTGGCCACCTCCCAGTCGCCGCCGCCCTCCCGGTAGAAGGGGGGCTCGGGCGGCGTCTGGACCAGGGCGCCGCCATACACGCTCCGGAAGAGGCGGGGCGCGGGGCGGCGCGAGTGGCCGGCGAGGAAGCGGGCCGTTGCCCGGAGCTCGTCGTCGGCCTCCTCCCGCCACCAGACGTCGTCCGTGGGCTCGAGGCCCGTGGCCTCCTCGACCCCGGGGTAGACCAGGAGCCGGATCGACTTCTTCTTCGTGAGCGTCTCGAAGGCGTCGTCGGCGTAGCCGGGCGCCACGACGCACTCGATGAAGAGGTCGCTCATCGCCTCGGCGGTGGCCCCGTCCACCGGCCGGTTCACGGCGACGATCGAGCCGAAGGCGCTCATGGGGTCCGTCGCCAGGGCGCTCTCGTAGGCCTCGAGCAGGGTGTCCCCCACGGCGAGCCCGCAGGGCGTGGTGTGCTTGACGATGGCCACCGCCGGCCGGGGCGAGAAGGCGAAGGGGGAGAGCGCCAGGAGCGAGCCGTCCAGATCCAGGAAGTTGTTGTAGGAGAGCTCCTTCCCGTGGCGCTGGCGCAGCGACGCCAGGCCCATCCGCTCGCCGGCGTCGGCGTAGAAGCCGGCGCGCTGATCCGGATTCTCGCCGTAGCGGAGGCTCTGGACCTTCTCCAGGTCCACCGCCAGGTCGTCGGGGAGGGAGCCCGCGTCGGCCACCCCGCCGGCCTCGCCCGCGAGCCCGCTCCACTCCTCCAGATAGCCCGCGATCGCCCGGTCGTAGTGGCTCACGTGCCGGAAGACCTTGGTGGCCAGCTCCCGGCGGAGCGGCTCTTCGGGAAGCCGGCCGTCCAGGGCGTCCAGGACCCGGTTGTAGTCGCCGGGCTCCACCACGACCCAGACGTCCCGGTGGTTCTTGGCGGCGGCCCGGATCATGGTCGGGCCGCCGATGTCCACCTGCTCCATGGCGTCGTCGGGCGCCACGTCGCCGCCCCTCACCGTCTCCCGGAAGGGGTAGAGGTTCACCGCCACCAGGTCGATGGGCTCGTAGCCCCGGGCTCCGAGGGCCTCCAGGTCGTCCTCCCGGTCCCGGCGGGCCAGGAGGCCGGCGTGGATGGCGGGATGGAGGGTCTTCACCCGGCCGTCCATCATCTCCGGGTGGCCGGTGACCTCGGAGACGTCGGTCACGGCGACGTCGGCCTCCCGGATCCGGCGTGCCGTGCCCCCGGTGGATAGGACCTCCCAGCCCCGCTCCACCAGCTCCCGGGCGAACTCCTCGATCCCGGACTTGTCGGACACGCTCAGCAGCGCGCGGCGCTCGCTCATGGCTCTCCCGTCTCTTCCGGCGCGTTCTCGAATGCCTGTCGGATGCGGCGGGCCACGCCACCGTCGGCCGGCCCCTCGACGCTCTCGAAGGCGGAGCCCGGCGGATCGAAGGGCGCCGGCTCCCGGTCCCGGGCCAGGGCCCGACAGAGGTGGTCGGCGGTCAGGGGGTAGAGGAGGTGCTCCACCTCCAGCACCCGTGACGCCAGGCGCTCCGGCGTGTCTCCGCTCCGGACCGGCACCGGCCACTGGGCCAGGATCGTGCCGGTGTCGTAGCTCTCGTCCACGTAGTGGATCGTCACGCCGGTGACCTTGCAGCCGGCCTGGAGGACCGCTTCGTGGACCCGGAGGCCGTACATCCCCTTGCCGCCGAAGGACGGGAGCAGCGCCGGGTGGACGTTCACGATCCGCCGCCGGTAGTCGGAGACCACGTCCGCCGGCACCAGCCGGAGGTAGCCCGCCAGGAGGATCGCCTCGATTCCGGCGTCGTCCAGGACGTCGAGGGTCTCCCGGGCCACTTCGGCCTCGGGGCGCCCGGAGACCGGGATCACCTCGGCCCGCCTCCCTTCCCTCCGGGCCCGGTCCAGGGCGCCGGCCTCGGCCTTGTCGCTCACCACGAGCTCGACCCGGTACGCACCGGAGACCGCCTCGTGGTCCATCAGCGCCTGGAGGTTCGTGCCGCCCCCCGAGGCGAAGACCGCCACCGGGAGGCTCACGCCAGCTCTCCGCCGTAGTGGGGGATCAGGAAGGGGTTGCCCGTCCGCTCCTCGCCCACCGTCGTCGCCGGCCCGTGGCCGGTGTAGAGCGTGGTCTCGTCGGGCAGCGTCAGGAGCTGCTCCCGGATCGACTCCATGAGCGTCCGGAAGTCGCCGCCCGGGAGGTCGGTGCGACCGATGGAGCCCCGGAAGACCAGGTCGCCGGTGAAGGCGAGGCCGGCCTCCTCGGCCCAGAAGAGGACGTGGCCCGGAGCGTGGCCCGGAGCGTGGCGGACCTCGAAGGCGCAGGCGCCGAGCTCCAGGCGCTCTCCGTGCTCGAGGTCCCGGTCGGGCGGGGGCGGCGAGTCCAGGCTCACGCCGAAGCTGGCGGCCTGGTCCGGGAGGGCCTCGTAGTGGTCCCGGGCCTCGGGGTGGAGATACAGGGGGGCGCCGGTGGCCTCGACGACGGAGGCGACCCCCTCCACGTGGTCGAGGTGGGCGTGGGTGAGGAGGACGGCCCGGACGTCCAGGCCCTCCTCCTCGATCACGTCCAGCATCTCCCCGGCGCCGGCCCCGGGATCCACCACGACCGCTCCTCCGTCGCCGCAGTCGGCCAGATAGCCGTTCTCGGCGAAGGAGCCCGCCGTGAAGCTTCGCACCTGGATCCCGCTCACCGTGTCCGGCGCCTCTCTCGTCGGGTAGAAAGATCTGCGGCCCGCCGGGAGCCACCTCCCCGCGGGCCGCGTGTCATCGAGCGTGAGGTTCGGTCAGACCGTGAAGGAGCTCCCGCAGCCGCAGCCTCCGCTGGCGTTCGGGTTGCTGAAGGAGAAGCCCGCGCCCATGAAGTTCGTGACGTAGTCGATCTCCACGCCCTCCAGATACTGGGCGCTGAACGGATCGACGAAGATCTTGACCCCGGAAATCCGGAAGATCTCGTCGTCCTCCTCCGGGGCGTCCTCGATGTTCAGGCCGTACTGGAATCCGGAGCACCCGCCCGGGAGGACGGCCACACGGAGGCCCGCACCCTCGACGGCGCCCTGCTCGTCCATGAATTCACGGACCTTCTCGGCCGCCGTCTCGGTGAGGCTCAGGTCGAGGTCGCTGGTCTCCTGCGTCGTCGTCATCTGCTCGGTCCGTTGGATGTCGGAAGTCCCGCGTCCGTCGTCGAGGAATACCCGCCGGCCCCGGGAGGGTTTCCCGTCCGGAGGGAGTCCGGGAGGCGCGTCCAGCCGGCGCCCGCTCCGGTCAAAATGAAGCTAGACGGGCCCCCGGAAAGGGTCAAGGCGAATCGGCCTCCCCGGCGCCGCCCTCGACCCCGTCCTCCTCGAGGATCGTCCGTGCCGCGCCCAGGAGGTCGTCGGCGGCCCGGAATCCCTCGGGAAGCCGGTCCTCTTCCTCGCTGCCGAATCCCGTGCGGACCAGCACGCCGCCCCGCCCCCCCAGCGTCCGGGCCGGCAGGACGTCCTTCACCTTGTCGCCCACGAACCAGGAGCGCACCGGGTCCAGGTCCAGCTCCCGGGCCGCCTGCATGTGCATGCCGGTTCCGGGCTTCCGACAGGCGCACGGGCCCGTGTGGTCCGGATGGTGCGGACAGTAGAATGTGGCGTCCACCGGGGTCCCTTCGGCCTCCAGGACCTCGTCGAGCCGCTTCGCCACCGCCCGGTACTCCTCCTCGGTGTAGTAGCCCCGGGCGATGCCCGACTGGTTGGTGGTGACCACCAGGACGTAGCCCGCCTGCCGGAGCGCCTCCAGCGCCTCGGGCACTCCGGGCACGAGCTCGACCCCGTCGGGGTCGGCCAGATATTCCCGCTCCTGGATCAGCGTGCCGTCCCGGTCGATGAAGACCGCGGGACGGCGTCCGTCGGTGCCGTCGGGCTCAGGCACCTCCCGCCTCCCTTCTTCGTATTCTCGCTCTCGGGTCTCGTCGCCGGGGCGGATCCTGGGCCCCCGTCGTGTCGGGCCGGGCTTCGGCGGTGTCGGGCTCCGCGCCCGTGGTATCCGGCGCGGCCCCGGTCGTGTCCGGCACCGTCGCACCGGTGTCCGCCGGAGCGCCGGTGGTGTCGGCGGCCGCCGTGTCCGGCGCGGCGGTGTCCGGGGGCGGCAGCCGGACGACGGTCTCCTCGCCTCCGCCTCCGGCCACGCCGTTGATGTTCACGATCCCCTCCACCGTGACCCGGTAGGGGACCTCCACCGGAAGCGGCCGGTCCAGGAGCGCGTAGAACGTCTGCTCGGCCCGGGGCTCCTCCTCCCGGGCCTGCCGGTCCTGCTGGCCTCCCCCTCCGCCGGCCTCGGCGGGCGCGGCCTGCTCCGCCAGGGTCCGGACGCTGTCGGCGGCCGCCGAGTCCCCGGAAGCCAGGAGCGAGTCCGCCACGGTCGTCAGGGAATCGGCCCGGGCTCGCGCCAGTGAGTCCTGCCGGACCCGCGCCAGGGAATCGACGAGCTCCGCCCGGCGCTCCCACTCGTGGGTGTGGAAGAGGCTGTCCACCCCCGGAACCGGCGCGACGGTGTCCGTCTCCTCGCCCAGGGCGATCTCGACCGTGACGTCCCGGAGGAACGGGCTCGTCGGGTCCAGGTGGTCGTCGGTCTCGATGGCGAGCGTCGCCGAGTCCGCCACCTCCACCGAGACGACCCGGGCGGGGGTGGTGTCGGGCTCCAGCAGCGCGATCTCGACGACCGCCGTGTCCGCCGGCGGATCCACCCCGTCCAGCTCTTCGCCTCTGGGCTCGAAGCCGTCGACCTCGAAGTTCCGGTTCGTGTCCTCGAAGGCCGTGACCCGGTAGATCCCGGGGGGGATGTAGCGCATGGCGTAGACGCCGCCGGTGTCGGTCACGGCCGTGTGGATCAGCGTGTCCGGCCGGGGGTCCCGGAGCACCGCGTTCACCCGGGCTCCCTCGACGGCGTCGCCGGTGATCCGGTCCGTGACCCGTCCCGCCAGGACGTAGGGCTCGATCGGGGCGCCGGTGGAGAAGACGAGCTCGAAGGCGTCCAGCATGGAGTTCTGGAACATGTCCCGGATCACGGGCCGGAGCGTCAGGCGGTAGACGACGCTGTCCCGGAAGCCGCCGATGATCGAGACCTCCAGCGACTCCCGGCTGTGCTCGACCTCCACCTGTCCGGTCCGGGGCGAGACGATCACGGCGTCGGAGAGCTCACCCTGGGTCGGCCGCTCGCTGATCCGCTCGTTGAAGCGGAAGACTACGGCCTCCCGGTAGGGCCCGTCCACGGTGGCGAAGGTGTCCGGCGTCGTGGCCACCACCTGGGGCGGGATCCGATCCTCCGGCCCGCCCGGCGGTTGTCCCATCCGGGCGCAGGCGAGCGCGGACAGCACGAGCCCCGCGGCCAGCGCGAGACGTCTCAACCGCCGCCCAGGACCGAGAGCTTCTCCTCCAGCTTCTCCATCTGCTCGCGGAAGCTGCGGGCCTTCTCCCGCTCCCGCTCCACCACGTCGTCGGGTGCCTTCTCGACGAAGTCCCGGTTCTCCAGGCGCCCTTCGGACTGGGCCAGGTGCCCCTGGAGCTCCTCGACCTCGTCCCGGAGCCGCTCCCGCTCCCGGTCCACGTCGATGACGCCTTCCAGGGGGAGGAAGAGCTCGGTGCCGTCGTTCAGGACCGCGTGGGCCCCGACGCCGTCGCCCTCCTCCCCGTCCAGGGCCACGCTGCCGACGTTGGCCATCCGGCGGAGCGCCCCCGACCGGGCCTCCAGCGATGCCCGGAGCGTCTCCGGGGCCCCGGCCAGGCGGACGTCCACCTCCTGGCCCTCGGTCACGTTGTACTCCTTCCGCAGGCTCCGGATCTCGTTCACCAGCTCCTGGAGGGCGCCCATCTCGGCCTCGGCCCCTTCGTCCTCGAGGGCCGGGTCCGGCTCGGGCCACGGCGCCACCATGAGCTCCTCCGGCCGCTCCACGGCGCCCCCGGGCGAGGGCAGACGGTCCCAGAGCGCGGTGGTCACGAAGGGGATGATCGGCTGGAGGAGCCGCAGGATCCCGTCGAAGGCCAAGACCAGCGAGGTCCGGGCGGCCTGCCGGCTCTCCTCGCCGGCGTCGCCGTGGATGCGGCCCTTGATCAGCTCGAGGTACCAGTCGGCGAAGTCGCCCCAGAAGAAGTGGTAGAGGCCGTCGGCGACCTCCTTGAGCCGGAAGCGCTCGAGCTCCCGGGTGGTGCGGCGGGCCGTGCCCTGGAGCCGGGAGAGGATCCAGCGGTCCTCGAGCTCCAGGTCGTCGGCGACCTCTTCCAGGGAGCGGACCGGCTCGTCGCCCAGGCTCATGAGGGTGAAGCGGCCCGCGTTCCAGAGCTTGTTGGCGAAGTTGCGACCCGGGGCGAAGGCCGACTCCAGGTCTTCGTGGTCCAGGTAGATGTCGGTGCCGACCGCCGCCGAGGAGAGGACCGTGTACCGCAACGCGTCCGCGCCGAAGCGCTCGACCACGTCGAGGGGATCGATCCCGTTTCCGAGCGACTTCGACATCTTGCGCCCGTACTTGTCGCGCACGGTCGCGTGCAGGTAGACGTCGGTGAAGGGCGGCTCGCCCATGAACTCGTAGCCCGCCATGATCATCCGGGCGACCCAGAAGAAGAGGATCTCCGGGGCGGTGGAGAGGGTGTGGGTCGGGTAGAAGGCTTCGAGGTCGTCGGTCTCCTCGGGCCAGCCCAGGGTGCTGAAGGGCCAGAGCCAGGAGCTGAACCAGGTGTCCAGGACGTCGGTGTCCTGCAGCAGGTCGTCGCTCCCGCACCCGGGGCACTCCGTGGGGTCCTCCCGGACGACGATCTCCTCGCCGCAGTCCTGGCAGTACCAGACCGGAATCCGGTGCCCCCACCAGAGCTGCCGGCTGATGCACCAGTCCCGGATGTTCTCGAGCCAGCGGGCGTAGTTCGTCCCGT
>CAZMPV010000091.1:6183-8860 GCA_964567985.1 uncultured Gemmatimonadaceae bacterium | reverse complement strand
AGCCTTCCCCGGCCGCCGCCGGGCCCGAGGCCGAGTCCGGCGAGGAGCCGGTCACGACGGGAACCCTCTTCGTCATGATCCTCTTCCTCATGGCGCTGGCCGGCATGTGGGGGATCATGTACCTGATCCTCCTGGAGCGCTGAGGCCGTGAGAGTCCACGCGTACGAGAAGGCGTTTCTCTGGGCAGGAGCCGTGATGCTCGTGGTCTTCCTCCTGACCCTGGCCTACAGCTCGGTGGTCATGGGCATCCACCTGCCCGGCGACGCCGGGAGGGTGGACCCCGCCACCGTGGCCTCCTCGGCGCCCTTCGACGAGCCGGGGGTGCGGGAGCTGGGCCCGAAGCGCTACGAGGTGGTCATGATCGCCCGGGCGTGGCAGTTCACGCCCTCCGAGATCCGGGTGCCCGCGGGCTCCGAGGTCACGCTGATCTCCACCGCGACCGACGTGATCCACGGGATCCACGTGGAAGGCACCCGAATCAACATGATGCTGATTCCGGGCCAGGTGGCCCGGAACACGTACACCTTCGAGGAACCCGGCGAGCACCTCCTGGTCTGCCACGAGTACTGCGGCGCCGGCCACCACCTCATGTCCGGAAAGGTGATCGTCGAATGAACGGCAAGGCCGTCGTCTACGATCCGTCCGGCTTCGAGGTACCGGCGGATCAGCGCCGCCTCCTGCGGTGGACCCTCTACATCGGATACTTCGCCCTGGGCGCCGGGGTGGCCCACGGGCTCGCCCAGGCCCTCTCCTACGCCGGGATCGACATCCTCCAGTACTTCCCGGCGCTGAGGAGCTACTACCAGGGGCTGACCGCCCACGGGGTGGCCAACGCCCTCTTCCTGACCTTCTCCTTCGGCAACGCCTTTCTTCCGCTCCTCACCTCCCGGGCCCTGAGCCGGCCCCTGAGCCGCTGGCTCACCCACGGGACGTTCTGGACGCTGGTGGCGGCGAACCTCCTGGTCATCTTCGCCGTCACGACGAACCGGGCCTCGGTCCTCTACACGTCGTACGCGCCGCTGCAGGGCCACTGGACCTACTATCTGGGCCTGGTGCTCCTGGTGGTCAGCACCTATCTGGCCTCGGCGAACATGTTCGTGACCCTGGCCGGCTGGAAGAAGGAGCATCCGGGCGAGCGGATCCCGCTCCTGGCCTTCATCTCGGTGGTCTCCTACGCCATGTGGGACCTGGCGTCCCTCGGAGTCGCGGTCTCCTTCATCGGCTTCCTGCTGCCCTGGTCGCTGGGCTGGATCGAGCGGGTGGACCCCCTCTTCAACCGGACGCTCTTCTGGTTCACGGGCCACGCCATCGTCTACGCCTGGCTCCTGCCGGCGTACGTCTCCTGGTACGCGCTCCTGCCCCGGGAGGCCGGCGGCAAGCTGATCAGCGACCGGCTGACCCGGGTGGTCTTCATCCTCTTCCTCCTGCTCTCGATCCCGACCGGCTTCCACCACCAGTACACGGACCCGGGGATCGGGACCGGGATGAAGGCATTCCACGCCGTGCTGACCTTCGGCGTCTTCTATCCGAGCCTGGCCACGGCCTTCACCGTGGTGGCGGGCCTGGAGATCGGCGGGCGCGCCCGGGGCGGAAAGGGACTCCTGGGCTGGATCCGGAAGCTGCCGTGGGGCAACCCGTCGGTGGCGGCCCAGGTCCTGGCCATGTTCACCTTCGTCTTCGGCGGCATCACGGGACTGATCAACGCCTCGTACTCGGTGAACCAGGTGGTCCACAACACGGCGTGGATCCCGGGTCACTTCCACATGACCGTGGGGAGCGCCGTGGCGCTGACGCTGATGGGCGTGGCGTACTGGCTGATCCCCTACCTGACGGACAGGAAGCTCTGGGGCCGCAAGCTGGCGGTGGCCCAGGCGTGGGTGTACACGGTGGGCGTGCTGATCTTCGCCCGGGGGATGATCTCCGGGGGCCTGCAGGGGATGCCCCGGCGCACCTTCCTGGCCGACGCCGGCTACTGGAACCCGGAGTGGGAGCTGGCCGGGATCCTGACGGCCGTGGGTGGGACGCTGATGACCGTGGGCGCGGTCCTTTTCTTCGTGGTCGTGGTCATGACGGTCATCTTCGGCCGCCGGGGCGAGGGCCCGGAGGACATCCCCTTCGCCGAGCTGCTGACCGGTCCCACCACCGACGGCTGGGAAGTGAAGCTGGACCGGATCGGATGGTGGATGGTCGCGGCCGTGGTCCTGATCGTCATCGCCTACGGCCCGTTCTTCGCCAGCTACTTCCCGCTCCACATGATCTCGCCCGGCTACACCTTCTTCTAGAAGTGCCCGCTTCACTCCTGGTCCGGCCGGACCGTGAGCACGGGACGGTCGATCGCCCGGACGACCTTGTCGGTGACGCTTCCCAGGAGTGTCCGTCCGAGCCCCCCGCGGCCATGGGTGGACATGGCCACCAGGTCCACGCCCTCTTCCCGGGCGGTCTTCAGGATTCCCGACGCCGGGTGGACGTCCACCCGGATCCGGGTCTCGACCGTCCACCCCTCTTCCTCCAGCTCCGAGGCGATCCCTTCCAGGTACTTCTCGGCCTCTCGAGAAGTCTCCTCGACGATCTCCTCGTTCATGACGAAGGTGTCGGGCGGATACGACGACACCGCCTCGGTGGGAAAGTGAACCACGTAGTGGAGGAGGATCTCGGCGTCGTCCAGGCCCGCCACGGT
>CAZMPV010000091.1:0-6083 GCA_964567985.1 uncultured Gemmatimonadaceae bacterium | reverse complement strand
TCGGCGGCGACGCGGGCGACCACGTCCTCCAGATAGTCCCTCCGCCAGGCCTGTGGCTCGCTGTCCCACTCCCCGAAGGCGAAGGTCGGGACCGGATCCTGGACGCAGACCAGTCGGATGCGGCCCTTCGTCGCGCCGGCCAGGGCCAGCGCGGGTCCCAGGGCGAACTCGGCGAACGGCGATCCGTCCAGTGGCACGAGGATCGTGTCGTACATCGTCCGGCTCCTCTCGTAGTGTCGGATGTGTCAGGTCGCTACGGCCATGGTCCGGGCAGTGTCCGGGACCAGGATGCGGACCGAGACGGGGGCCTCGGGGTCGGGCTCGAGAACGACCTCGCCCCCGATCCACCTCGCCCGCTCGATCATGTCGTGGACCACCGCGGAGGCGAAAGCACCCTCGTGAGTCCCGATACCGGACGCGGCGGCGCCGAAGTCGTCCGGGCCGACGATCTCGCACTCGAGGCCGTCCGGTCCGGAGGCGAGGCGGACGACGACCCGACCCCTCTCCCCGGCGTCGGCGAGCGCGTCGAGGGCTCGCTGGACGACCCGGAAGAGGGTGACTTCGGCCATCCGATCGAGGCGAAGCGGCCCGCCCTCGTGCTCGACCTCGACCGACAGCTCCGAGCGCAGGGAGACCCCCCGGGCCTCCGCCCTCAACGCGGCGACGACACCGATGTCGTCCAACTCGGGAGGGCGCAAGCGCCGGGCCGCTCTCCGGACCCCGTCCAGCGCCGCGGCGAGGTCGTCCCGGAGGCGGATCAGGCGCTCGCCGTTCTCCGACGAATCCGTCTCCCGAAGGATCCGGGACGCGGACAGGAGAACGGTCGCCAGCCGCTGAGCCGTGTCCTCGTACAGGTACCCGGCGACGCGGCGACGCGTTCGCTCCTCGGACTCCACCAGCCGGGCCGCGAGCTCGTGCTGACGGCTCCGGGCCTCCTGCACCGAGTCGAGCATCTCGTCGAAGCGCAGCATGACCTCGTCGAGATCCCGGTCGGCGAGGACGGACGTCCCGACCCGGGCGTCCAGGTCCCCGTCGCCCACGGCCCGGGCGGTGGCCTCGAGCCGGTGGAGGGGGCGGAGCGCCAGCCGGACGAGCGCGGCGTTCGCCAGCGTTCCCACGATCACGCCGATCGCCGCGCTCGCGCCCACGATCCCGATGAGGGAGCCCGGAGTGAGACGGTCCGGAGCACGGAGGAGGAAGAAGGCGCTCAATCCGGCCGCCAGCACCAGGACCGCGGCGTTGGCGATCGAGAGCTTGTAGAAGAGCGGGACGCGAAGGAGGCTGCTCGGCTTCATGTCCCGGAATATGCCGGAGCGGCGGCCGGGCGTCTGTGGGGAAGACGCGGAGATCCAGGTAAGGAACCCGGGTGCGGCCGTGTGGGGAATTTCTCTACATTGTGGTCCGGTGGGCAGGCCTCCCGGGCGGCCCGGCATCCCGACATCCCCTCACCGCCGACAGAAGATCGCATGTCCGAGAGCACTTCCGAGCCCCGGACCCTGGAAGAGGACGAGTACCGGGCCGTCTTCGCCGCGGCCCCCGACGGAATCGTCCTCGTCGACGAAGCCGGGCGCATCCGGAACGTGAATCCCGCGGCAGTGGAGATGTTCGGCTACGACCACGACGAGATCACCGGCGAGACCGTGGAGCTCCTGGTCCCCGAGGAGGTCCGGGACGACCACCGGCATCACCGGGAGCGGTACGCGGAGGAACCCCGGCCCCGGCCCATGGGGATCGGGATGGAGCTCCGGGGACGCCGGAAGGACGGCTCCACCTTCCCCGTCGAGATCAGCCTGAGCCCCCTCGAGCGGGAAGGCGAGACCTTCGTCATCGCGACGATCCGGGACGTGAGCCAGCGGCAGCGCCTGCGCCGCTTCGGGGGGGGAACCCTCCAGGCCGCCGAGGAGGAGCGGCAGCGGATCGCCCGGGAGCTCCACGACGATCTGGCCCAGCGGCTGGCCTCCGCTCTCCTCCGCATCCGGCTCGCCCTGCGCCCGGATGCCGGGGACGCCCGGACGGAGACCCTGGACGAGCTCCGGGAGGAGATCGCCGAGGCGGCGGAGAGCGTCCGGCGGATCGCCCGGGGGCTCCGCCCTCCCGCTCTCGAGGAGATCGGCGTCGTGGCGGCGATTCGTGGGCACGTCCGGAGCGTCTCCGAGACGACCGACACCCGGATCGAGGTCCGGGACGAGACCCCGGGTGGGTTGGTGGACGACGCCCTGAGAGACGAGGGCAAGCTGGCGGTCTACCGTGTCGTGCAGGAGGCCCTCGGCAATGCCGTGCGCCACTCGGGAGCGGATCGGATCGAGGTACGGCTCGGAGTCCTCGACGGGCATTTCCTGGCCGACGTGGAGGACGACGGCCACGGCTTCGACCGGACGAGCGTGGAAGCCGGGGACGACGGTGGACTCGGCCTCATCGGCATGGAGGAGCGGGCCGCGATCATCGGAGGCGAGCTGGAGCTGGACACCGGACCCGGGGAAGGGACCCGGGTCCGACTGAAGGTCCCTCTCACGCCGGATTCTGACGACGATGACTGAGACGACCCGGGTCCTCCTCGCCGACGACCACGCCATGTTCCGGGCCGGGCTCAAGGCCCTCATCGAGGCCGAGAGCCGCTTCGAGGTGATCGGCGAGGCTTCCACGGGAGACGAAGCGGTGGACAAGGTCCGGGAGCTCAAGCCCGACGTGGTGGTCATGGACCTCTCCATGCCCGGGTCGGGCGGCCTCGAAGCCACCCGTCGCATCGCGGCCCTGGGCCTCGACACCAAGGTCCTGGTGCTCACGGTTCACGCCGAAGAGGAGTACCTGATCCCGGTGGTCGAGGCCGGGGCCAGCGGCTACCTGACCAAGACCAGCGCGGACCAGGACCTGATCGAGGCCCTGAAGACGGTCTCCCGGGGCCAGGTCTACCTCCCCGCCAAGGCCACCACGCTGCTCCTGCGCCAGTACAAGACCGCCGAGGCCTCCGACGAGCCCGGGCTCCAGGACCTGAGCCAGCGGGAGCAGGAGGTCCTGGCCCTCACGGCAGAAGGATACAGCTCCCGGGAGATCGGGAAGAAGCTCTTCATCTCGCCCAAGACCGTGGACACCTACCGGTCCCGGATCATGGACAAGCTCGAGCTGAACCACCGCTCGGAGCTGGTGCGCTTCGCGCTCAGGGTGGGGCTGCTGAAGCAGCCGTAGCGGGCCGGGTGGGAAGGTGGGGAGTGGGCGCTGCTGGACTCGAACCAGCGACCCCTACGATGTGAGCGTAGTGCTCTACCACTGAGCTAAGCGCCCGGACGGAAATACCCCCACGGGGAATCGAACCCCGGTCTCCTGGCTGAGAACCAGGTATCCTAGGCCACTAGACGATGGGGGCGCGCACGGCCCCTCGTTTCCGAGGGGGCGATATTATACCACGAGGCAGAACCCGGTTCAACCCCGGAGGCGCCGGGGATCCGGGCGGTTTCCTCTCCCCTGCGTCGAGCCCGCCGGACGGGGGTCAGGGAAGGAGCGACGCCAGCTCCTCGATGTCCTTCAGGAGGTAGTCCGGGCCGGCATTCTCCAGGGCGTCCCGTCGGTAGGGTCCCCAGAGGGCGCCGGCGGTCCGGATGCCGGCCTCCCGTCCCGCCCGGATGTCGTACGGAGAGTCCCCCACGAAGACCACGGACGCCGCCGCGTCCACGCCCAGGCCGGCGAGAGCCTTCCGGACCCCCTCCGGATCCGGCTTGCCCCGCTCCACGTCGTCCCCGGCCACCACGACGCCGAAGCTGCCCTCGAGGCCGCACGCTTCCAGGGTCCGGAGCGCCATCTCCCGACGCTTGCTCGTGACCACGCCCACGGGAACTTCCGCGGCCAGGAGGCCGTCCACGATCCGATCGGCGCCGGGAAAGGCCCGGACCATCTCGTCGTGGACCGTCCGCTGGTGCCGGACGTACGTCTCGAGCATCGCCTCGGCCTCGTCGTCGCTCCGGGCGAAGTCCTCGAACTGGTCTTCCAGCCGGCGGCCGATGGTGGCCAGCCACCGCTCGTCCGGCGGCTCCCGACCCAGGTGGACCCGCATGGTGTGGCGATAGCAGTGGAGGATCAGCTCCACGGTGTCGGCCAGGGTGCCGTCCAGGTCGAAGAGGACGGCGCGCCAGCGGGGCGTCTCGGTCACGGTGATTCGTTCCCTCCGGTCAGAAACTCGCGGACGATGCGGAACGTCTCCGGATCGTCCAGGAGGCCGGCGTGGGTCGGGCAGCACACCTCGACGTTGCGGATGTTCCCCCCCGGCGGGAGCGTCACGCTCTCCCCGGGCAGGACCCGGAGATCCAGCGGCGTCCGGACGGTGAGCGCCTCCACCCCGGGCGGAACGGGAGGCCGGGCGTTCAGGGAGTCGAGGAAGGGGCTGCCGGGCTCCATCTCCTCGCTCCCGGCCCCCCACGCCAGATAGGCGACCACGGTCCCCCGGTGGGGCGTCCCGAGGAAGGCGACCCTCCGGACCGCCCCCCCTCCCTCCGCCGCCAGATAGCGCCGGACCGCGAGGCCACCCATGGAGTGGGCCACGACGTCGACCGTGGCCGAGCCGGTCCGGGCCCGGAGACTGTCCACGGCCCGGCCCACGGCCTCCGCGTGGGCCCGGTTGCTCCCCTCCGGGTCGGCGAACTCGACCCGGAAGATCCGCTCGGCACGCCACCCGGCCACCAGGAAGCGCTCCCTCAAGGGCGCGAGCGCCTCGGCTTCGTCTCCCCAGCCGGGCACGAGGAGGACCGGGGGCGGAAGGGTGTCCACCCGGACGCCGCCGCCCGCCCCGGACACGAGGCTCGCTCCCGCGTCCGGCTCCGCCGGTCCGTGCCGGACGCCGAGCACCAGAACCAGAAGGGCTCCGGCCAGCGCAAGCGCGGCGACGCTTCGACGTCGGGCGGTCACGCCGCCACCCTCTCCCGGATCGCACGGGCCAGGATCTCGACGGCGGCCTCGAGCTGGGCGTCGGCGATCGTCACCGGGGGCGTGAGCTCCACGACCTCGCCCTCGGCCCCCGCCGGCAGCACCAGGACCCCCTCGGCCAGGGCCCGGGTGGCCACCTCGACGGCCGGACCTGCGCCGGCCTCGTCCGATTCCAGCTCGACGCCCAGCATCAGCCCCAGCCCCCGGACCTCGACCACGCCCTCGACGCCCGAAAGCGCTTCGTCCAGCAACCGGCGAAGCGCCTTCCCCCGCTCCCGGGCCCGGCCCGGAAGGTCGTCGGCCCGGAGACGGTCCAGAAAGGCCAGAGCTGCGGCGCAGGAGAGCGGGTGGCCCAGGAAGGTGCTCGTGTGGAGCGCCTCGCCGGGCGACGGCGGCCAGGCGTCCATGACCCGGGCGGGACCGGCGCAGGCGCTCAGGGGCAACCCGCCCCCCAGCGCCTTCCCCAGGCAGACCAGGTCCGGCTCGAGGCCGACCCGCTCCGAGGCGAGGAAGGCACCGGTCCGGCCGCCGCCGGTGAAGATCTCGTCGGCCACGAGCAGGGCATCGGCGTCCCGGACCCGCCCGGCGAGGTCGGGGAAAAAGCCCTCGGGCGCCAACCGGATCCCCGCCCGGCCCTGGACCGGCTCCACGATCACCGCGCCGATCGGGTCTCCGTTCGGCGCGCCCTCTCGGAGGAGCCGATCGACCTCGTGGAGAACCGCTTCGGGATGGCTGGCCTCGTCCCCGGACGCGGCCGGAAAGGCGACCTCGGCCACGCCCTGGTAGAGCCGCTCCCGAAAGGGCTCCCGGAAGTAGGGCCGGGCCGTGGCCGCCAGGGCTCCCAGGGTCAGGCCGTGGTAGCCCCCTTCGAAGGTGAGGATTCCGGGCCGGTCGGTGGCCAGGAGCGCGGTCTTCAGCGCCGTCTCCACGGCCTCGGACCCGGTGCTGGAGAGGACGGTTCGGGCGTCGTCCCAGGGGAGGAAGTCGGCCAGGCGCTCCAGGAGCTCGACCTTGATCGCCGGCGGGTGGACGTCGCCCATCCCGTGGACGAGACGCCCGGCCTGG
Source organism: uncultured Gemmatimonadaceae bacterium (assembly GCA_964567985.1). GTDB lineage: Bacteria > Gemmatimonadota > Gemmatimonadetes > Longimicrobiales > Gaopeijiaceae > CAZMPV01. The sequence continues at coordinate 107 of CAZMPV010000091.1, read as the reverse complement.
GCCTCGAGGGCGTCGACGAGCGACGGGTCCCGGTGACCGGTCAGCGCCACGCCGAAGGCCCCGGTCAGGTCCACGTAGACGTTGCCGTCGGCGTCCCGGACGTTGGC
>CAZMPV010000090.1:0-8864 GCA_964567985.1 uncultured Gemmatimonadaceae bacterium | reverse complement strand
TCAGACTCGGCCCCGACGCGGCGGCCCGGATCCGGTCCGAGATCGAGCGCGCCGGGGGGCGGGAGGTCTGCTTCCTCGCCCGGGTCGGCGAGGACCGGGAGGTGGTGGATCCCCGTGCGGTGGCCCGGGGGAACCACGAGGCGGTGGTGGCGGCGGCCCGGGACGCCGAGGAGGGCGGGGTGATGATCCACAACCACCCCTCCGGCGGCCTCGAGCCCTCCGGGGCGGACCTGGCCGTGGCGGCCCGGCTCTACGAGGAGGGGCTGGGGACGGCGATCTGCGACAACGAGGCCAGCCGCCTGTACGTGGTCGTGGAGCCCCCCGAGCCCCGGGTCGTCGAGCCGCTGGACCTCGAGGCCCTCGACCGGATCGTGGCCCCGGGCGGGCCGCTCTCCCGGATCCACCCGGCCTACGAGGACCGGGAGGGCCAGCGGCAGATGCTCCGGCTGGTGGCGGAGCGTTACAACGAGGGGGGCGTGGCCGTGGTGGAGGCGGGTACCGGAACCGGCAAGTCCCTCGCCTATCTGCTTCCCGCGGCGGCCTGGGCGGCCCGGAACGAAGAGCGGACCGTCGTCTCCACGAACACGATCAACCTCCAGGAGCAGCTCGTCTCCCAGGACCTTCCCATGGTGGACGAGCTCACGGGCGACGAGGTGGAGTGGGCGCTGGTGAAGGGCCGGGGGAACTACGTCTCGATCCGGCGCGCCCGCCTCGCCCTGGAGAGCGCCGACTCCCTCTTCGACGACGACCGGAGCGACGAGCTCGAGTCGATCCTGGAGTGGATCGGGAAGACCGACGACGGCTCGCTCACGGACCTGCCCTTCCAGCCCTCCGACGAGGCGTGGGAGGAGGTCCGGAGCGACTCGGACATCTGCCTCCGGGCCCGCTGCCCCCACTTCCAGGAGTGCTTCTACCAGCGCTCCCGGCGCCGGGCCGCCTCGGCGGACCTGCTGGTGGTGAACCACCACCTCCTCTTCACGGACCTGGCCGTGCGCCGGGCCACGGAGAACTACGCCGACGCCGCAGTGCTGCCGGCGTACCGGCACCTGGTCCTGGACGAAGCCCACAACGTCGAGGACGCGGCCACCTCCCACCTGGGCGTCGAGGTCACCCGGATCGGCATGTTCCGGATGCTGGCCCGCCTGGACCGCAGCGGGAAGGGTGTCCTCTCGGCCCTCCAGGACCGCCTGGGCAGCCGTCCGGAGCTGGGCGAGGCCAGGGCCCACGTCCGTCGCATCGAGGAGCGGGTCCGTCCCGCCCTGGAGGACGCCCGCTCCCACCTCTCGCTCTTCGTGGACGCAGTAGAGCCCCTCCTCCCGCGGGAGGAGGGGCGGGCCGACCGGATCGGCGCCGACGGGGTGGCCGAGCCTACGGAGGTGCTCGAGGTGCGGGAGCGTCTGGACGGCCTCCTCCAGTCCTTCTCCGCTTTGAAGCGGCAGGTCGAGGAGCTCCGGAAGCGGATCGAGCTCGACGACGCCTGGGTCGAGACGCTGGAAGGCCGGCTCCTCGACCTGAGCGCCGTGGAGCGGCGGCTGGCCTCGACGTCCCGGGGGCTGCGCCTGGTCCTCGATCCGGGCGACGACGAGCGCCGGGCCTTCGTCCGCTGGCTCGAGCACCGGCGGGCGGGGAAGAAACGCCGGTCGAACCCGGTCCTGGCCGCCGCTCCGGTGGAGCTGGGCCCGCTGCTCCGGAGCTCGCTCTTCGAGCGTGCCGAGACCGTCGTCCTCTCGTCGGCGACCCTGGCCACCCGGAACGGCTTCGACTTCCTCGAGGAGCGGCTCGGGCTGCGCGAGGAGCCGGCGTCCGACGCGCCGGCGATCCTCGCCGACGCCGGCGGCGAGGCGACGGCGACGGGTCCCGCCACCGACCTCTCCGTCGTCGAGGCGATCGTCCCCTCGCCCTTCGACTTCCGGACCCAGACGATCTTCGGCGTGCCCACCGACCTGCCGGCGCCCCGCTCCGAGGGGGGCGGGCACGAGGAGGCCACGGCCCGCATCCTGCGGGAGACCGCGGAGATCACCGGGGGCGGGATCTTCGGCCTCTTCACCTCCCACCGGGCGCTCCGGGACGTGGCGGGCCGGCTCCGGGACGGCGGGATCGACGGCCGCTTTCCCCTCTTCGTCCACGGCGAGGCGAGCCGGGCCCGGCTCCTGGGCGAGTTCGTCGACGCGGGCTCCGGCGTGCTCCTCGGGACGGCGTCCTTCTGGGAGGGCGTGGACGTCCCCGGCCGGCCCCTCCGGGGGCTGGTCATCGAGAAGATTCCCTTCCGGGTGCCGACCGAGCCCGTGACCGCCGCCCGCCTGGAGGCGATCGAGGAGAAGGGAGGCAACCCCTTCTGGCAGTACATGCTTCCCCTGGCGGCGCTCCGCCTCAAGCAGGGCTTCGGCCGCCTGATCCGCTCCAGGACCGACAGGGGGGCGGTGCTGCTGCTGGACAGCCGGATCCTGAGCCGGCGCTACGGCCGCTACCTGCGGGCGTCGCTTCCCGAGACCGAGCTGGCCAAGGGGCCGTGGGCCGAGGTCCGCATGCGGCTGGAGTCCTTCTACGGCGGCTGAGCCCGACCGGACCCCCCGGCCGCCGGACGCTCTCGCCGGGCTCCCCTTGTCCCCTCCGGCGTGGCTCGTACATTTGCCGCGAAGCGCCCGGCGCCCGGCCGGGACGAACGCCACCCGAGGACGGACCGCGCCATGAAGCTCGCCGCCGGCATGCTCGTCGGGATCTTCTACCTCTTCATCACCTGGCAGGCCTTCCAGCGGTCGTCGGCCGGGTGGGAGACCGGCCAGCCCGATATCGGGTTCTGGTGGGCGGTCATCGCCTCCTTCCTGGGGATCGCCGCGCTGGGGGCGCTGATCGGCACCTGGATCCACACCCGTCCGGGACGCCGGTAGGCCGTCGGCCCCGCCCGGGAGCGCCCCCTCGTGAAGACTCCCTCCAAGATCGTCTGCGTGGGCCGGAACTACGTGGCCCACGCCGCCGAGCTCGGCAACACGGTGCCCGACGAGCCCTTGATCTTCCTCAAGGCGCCCTCGGCCGTGATCCGGGACGGCGAGCCGATCGTGGCCCCCGGCTGGGTCGGCCGGGTGGACTTCGAGGGCGAGATCGCGCTGCGGATCGGCCGGAGGGCCCGCAGGGTCTCGACCGAGAGCGCCCTCTCCTTCGTGGATGCCGTCCTCCCCCTGAACGACGTCACCGCCCGGGATCTCCAGCGCGCCGACGGCCAGTGGTCCCGGGCCAAGGGCTTCGACTCCTTCTGCCCCGTGGGCGAGCCGGTTCCCGTGGAGGAAGTGGAGCTGGAGACCCTCGAGGTACGGACCCGGGTCGACGGGGAGGAGCGGCAGCGGGGCCACGCGGGGGAGATGGCGTTCTCCTTCGCCGAGATCCTCGTCCACATCACCCGGGTCATGACCCTGGAGCCCGGAGACCTGGTTGCCACGGGCACGCCCGAGGGGGTCGGTCCCCTGGAGCCCGGCGACGTGGTGGAGGTCGAGATTCCCGGGGTCGGGAGCGTCTCGAACCCCGTCGTCGCAGAGGAGTGAGCGAGCGGTGAGCCTCCCGGAGCCGAGCCGGGGCTTCTCCCGGCTCCCGGGCTATCCTCTGGCCGGCATCCCCGAGCTGCGCCGGGAGCTCCGGGCCCGGGGCGTCGACGTCATCGATCTGGGGGCCGGAGACGCCGACCTGCCGCCGCCCCCGGCGGCGATCGAGCGCCTCCGGGCGGTGGCCGCCAACCCGGAGATGGACCGCTACCCCTTCCAGCTCGGCCTGCCGGCGTTCCGGGAGGCGGTGGCGGCCTGGATGGAGAAGCGCTTCGGCGTCGAGGTGGACGCCTTCGAGGAGCTGCTCCCCCTGATCGGATCCAAGGAGGGGATCGGCAAGCTCCCCCTGGCCTTCCTGGACGACGGAGACGGGGCGATCCTCCCGGATCCGGGCTACCAGGCGTACCGGGGGGGCGTTCTCCTGGCCGGAGGCGAGCCCCACCTGGTGCCCCTCCGGGCCGAGCACGACTTCCTGATTCCGCTGGACGGGCTTCCGGACGACGTGGTGGAGCGGGCCAAGCTCCTCTACCTGAACTATCCGAACAACCCGACCGCGGCCGCGGCGCCCCGGGCCTATCTGGAAGAGGCCGTGGACTTCTGCCGACGTCGGGATCTGGTCCTGGTCTACGACCACGCCTACAGCGAGATCGCCTTCGACGGCTACCGGCCTCCGTCGATCCTGGAGATCGACGGCGCCCGGGAGGTGGCCCTGGAGTTCCACTCCTTCTCGAAGACGTACAACATGACGGGATGGCGCCTGGGGTGGGCCGCCGGCGGCGCCGAGCTCGTCGGGATCCTCTCCCGGGTGAAGAGCTTCCTGGACACGGGGGTCTACCTGGGGATCCAGGCGGCGGGCGTGGCGGCCCTGGACGCCTACGACGACTGGGTCCCGGAGAACGTCGGTCGCTTCCAGGCCCGGAGAGACGCGGCGGTGGACGCCCTCCGGGGGGCCGGCTTCGAGGTGGAGAGTCCCCGGGCCACCATGTACCTCTGGATCCGGGTCCCGGGCGGCGAGCCGTCCGCCGACTTCACCCGGCGAGCCCTGGAGGAGGAGGGCGTGGTCGTGCTCCCGGGCAGCGCACTGGGCGACGGTGGCGAGGGCTGGTTCCGGATCGCCCTGACCGTGCCGGAGGAGCGCCTCGTGGAGGGGGCCGGCCGCCTCGGCCGGATCGTGTAGCCCCCTGGCCTCCCGGCTCCGGCGGGGAGGCGCCCGGACGGGGATCCCGGGCCGGATTCCGGGGCGTGAAACCGGGCCCGAAAGGGTCGCGGACCCCGCCGTTTTTCCCCGGAACAGGGCCGACCCGGCAGGTTAGAACAACCGATGACCTCGCCCCCGCCCTCCCGACCTCCCCCCGACCCCGACGGCCTCCCCGACGAGCGGCCCCGGCCCGGCACCGTGTGGCCCTGGGTGGCGGGGCTGGGGATCTCGGCCGCGATCCACGTCGCATTCCTCTTCGTCTACCCCGTCCTCATGGCTCGCATCACCCCCGATCCGGCGCCGCCGGCACCGCCGGGCCAGGCGATCCGCCCCTCGGGCATGGAGGTCCTGGAGCTCGCCGAGATCCCGGAGCCGGACGCCCAGGAGCCCGTGGAGACCCCGGACGAGCCCGAGGAGGAGCCCGAGCCCGAGCGGGCCGAGCCCACCACCGAGCCGACGCCGAGCGAGCCCGCCCCGGAGGGCGGCGGCGAGGACCCCAGGAGCGCGGCCGAGATCCTCCGGCCGCCGACCTCCGGCGATTCGCGGATCTGGAGCCCGGTGGACTCGACCCTGGCGAGGCTCACCGACGAGCAGCGGGCCAAGCTCCGCTTCCTCTGGCGGCTGGAGGCTCTCAACGACTCCGCCATGACCGAAGCCGAGCGGGCACGGGCGGCCCGGGAGTGGGTCCATACCGACGAGGAGGGGAAGAAGTGGGGCGTCTCCCCGGGCCAGCTCCACCTGGGCGACGTCACGGTGCCCCTCCCCTTCAACTTCTCGGCGCCGGCCTCGGCCCGGGACTACTTCGAGGAATGGCTCTGGCAAGACGTGCAGGCGGGCGCCGAGGCCAGCATCATCCGGGATACCTGGGAGGAGAGGATCGAGGCGATCCGGGAGCGCCGGGACGCCGAGCGCGCCGACACCAGCGGGGTCCGACGCCGGCGTCCGTAGCCTCCGGGCCCGGCTCGGCCGGAGGGCCCGGCCCGCCGGGCGGTCCCGGGACCGGAGCCGGGCGACGCTCCCGGTCGCGCATCCCAAACATCCGTTTCAAATCCCTTTCGCCGTCGCCGCGGCCTCATTAGCTTGGTCGTCCCCCGACAGACACGCACCGGGCGTCCGACCCGGAATCCATGGTCCGAACCGGGAGACCAACAGACCCGTGGTGACCTACAGCGACCGCTCAGGGCGTGCGTTCTACGCCGGTCTCCTGGAGGCCCTCATCGAGGCGATGGGGACCTCCAACGGGTATCTCTTCCACCACGGCCCGCGGTCCGCCGTCCTGGCGCTCCGCCTCGGACAGACCTTCGATCTCGATCGCCGGGAGCTCGCCGAGCTCTTCTTCGCCGCCGTCCTCCAGGACCTGGGCATGATCGGCCTGGTCGAGGACGCGTGGGAGAACCCCACCCCCGTGCTCTCGCCGGACGTGCGAGAGTCGGTGGAGGTCCATCCGGTCCGGAGCGCGGACTCGATCTCCGAGATCCCGTACCTGGAGGCGGTCGCGCCGCTGGTGGAGGCCCATCACGAGTGGTGGGACGGGACCGGATATCCCGGGGGCCTCGAGAAGGAAGAGATCCCCCTCCGGGCCCGGATCCTCCGGCTCTCCGACACGGTGGCGGCCCTGGGCGAGGAGCGGCCCTACCGTGGACCCAAGGACACCGACGAGATCCGGGCGGAGGTGAAGAGGAGCAGGGGAGCCGAGTTCAGCCCCGAGGTCGCGGACCGCTTCCTCGACCTGTTGGATCAGGGCCAGATCCATCACTTCAACGAGGGCTTCTTCCACCGCTCGCTGCTCCAGGCCGCGGACTACGTGCTCCCCAGCGAGGTGTCGCCGGTCTCGACCGAGCAGCTCCTGGAGATCTTCGGCTCCCTGGTCGACGCGAAGGATCCCTACACCGCCGGCCATTCCCGACGGGTCGCCGTCTTCGCCGAAGCGGTCGCCCGGAAGCTGGATCTGCCGGAGCGCGTCCAGAGCATCTGCCGCTCCGCCGGCTATCTCCACGACGTGGGCAAGCTGAGCGTGCCCCTCCGGATCCTGACGAAGAACGGTCCGCTGGACGAGACCGAGCGCCGGGAGGTCGAGCGCCACTCCCTCGTCGGCGCCCGGATCCTCCAGTCGATCCCGAGCCTCCAGCACCTGACGCCGGCGTGCCGCTACCACCACGAGCGCTGGGACGGAGCCGGCTACCCCGAGGGGATCTCCGAGGAACGGATTCCGCTCGTGGCACAGATCCTGGCCGTCTGCGACTCGTACGACGCCATGACGTCGGGTCGGGCGTATCGCGGTTCGAGCTCCCACGGCCACGCCATGGAGGAGATCGACGCGTCCACCGGGACCCAGTTCGGACCCCGGCCGGCCGGGAGCTTTCTCACGCTCCCCTACGACCTCTTCCGGGAGACGAAGCTCGACGATCCCTGCGGCCAGGAGGGGCCCGCGGTGCCGTTCACCGAGCGCTTCTACCAGGACCGGCGGCGGGCGTCCGCCCACGGCTGAGCCATTCTCCACACGGTCGTTCGGTCCCGCAGAGGCCCGCCCCCCTGGCTTCCCGCGGCGGCCGCGGGTGCGGCCCTGGGCCTGGTGGGCTGGCTCGTGTTTCGCCGGCTGTCTGACGGGGACGAAGGCCGTGTCCCGGTGGACCTGGTCGGCCTCCGGGCGCGCCTCGCCGCGGCCGGCGCCCCCGACGTGGAGGTCCGGACCCTGGCCGCCGGCATCGTGGAGCTCGTGGGATCGCCGGACGAGCCCGAGCTGGCCGACCGCCTCGTGGAGATCGCCTCCCGGACCCGGGGCGTCGACGTGGTGGTGAACCGTCTCTGGACTTCGGGGAGCGAGGTCCTCCGACCCGCTTCCAGCCCTTCCGGGGTCGGATCGGGGCCGAATTGACCTGATTCCCGGCCTCGGGCATCTTTCCAGTCTGTGGATTCCGAGACGACGATCCCGTAGCCCCCGGGAGTGACCGTGGCCGAAGAGCTGGCCCCGCGCTTCGACCCCAGCGCCATCGAGGAGCCCCTCTACCGCCGCTGGCGGGAGGGAGGCCGCTTCCACGTGCCCGCCTCGGCCGTCCTGGAAGAGGGCAGGGACCCCTACGTCATCGTCATCCCCCCTCCGAACGTGACGGCGGTCCTCCACATGGGGCACGGCCTGAACAACACGATCCAGGACGTCCTCATCCGCTGGCGGCGGATGCAGGGCCGGGCCTCCGAGTGGGTCCCGGGCACCGACCACGCCGGCATCGCGACCCAGAACGTCGTCGAGCGGAAGCTCCTGGAGGAGGAGGGCAAGCACCGGGACGACCTGGGCCGGGAGGCCTTCGTCGAGCGGGTCTGGGACTTCGTGGACGAGACCGGCGACGCCATCCTGGAGCAGCTCAAGGCCATCGGCTCGTCCTGCGACTGGGCGCGGACCCGCTTCACCCTGGACGACGAGCTCTCCACCGCGGTGCGCGAGGTCTTCGTGCACCTGTACGAGAAGGGGCTGGTCTACCGGGGCGAATACATCATCAACTGGTGCCCCCGCTGCCACACGGCCCTCTCCAACGAGGAGGCGGAGGGTGCCGAGACCCAGGGGAAGCTCTGGCACCTGCGCTACCCCCTGGCCGAGTCCGCGTGGGACGCGGCGGAGCGGGCCCGGGACGCCGGGGCGGCGGCGGTGGGGCAGGCCGAGGACGGGAGCTGGTACGTCACCGTCTCCACCACCCGGCCCGAGACCATGCTGGGCGACACCGGCGTGGCGGTGCACCCGGACGACGAGCGCTATGAGGCGCTGGTGGGCGCCGACGTGATCCTCCCGCTGGCCGAGCGCCCCATCCCCGTGGTTGCCGACGAGTTCGTGGACTCGGAGTTCGGGACGGGGATGGTGAAGGTCACGCCGGCCCACGACCCCAACGACTTCGACATCGCCGGGCGGACGGAGCTCGAGGTCCTGAACGTCATGACCGAGAACGCCCGCATGAACGAGCGGGTGCCCGAGCCCTTCCAGGGAATGGACCGCCTCGAGGCCCGGGAGGCCGTGCTGCAGGCGCTGGACGGCCGGGGCCTCCTGGCCGGCGAGGACGAGCACACCCACACCGTGCCCCACTGCTACCGGTGCGACACCGTGGTGGAGCCGCGTCTCTCGCTCCAGTGGTTCGTGAAGATGAAGC
>CAZMPV010000089.1:0-9067 GCA_964567985.1 uncultured Gemmatimonadaceae bacterium | reverse complement strand
CTCAGTCGTCGTCGGCCTCCAGGACCTGATCGGCGGTCATCCCCATGGCGTGATACCCCTTGTCCACGTAGACCGTGGCGCCGGTGATCCCGGAGCCCAGGGGAGAGCAGAGGAAGGCCGCCGTGTTGCCGACCTCCTCGGGCGTATTCGACTCCGGGAGCGCGGCGTTCGCCTCGTAGTACTCCACCATGCGGTCGATCTTGCCGATCGCCTTCGCGGCCCGACTCGCCAGGGGGCCAGCGCTGATCGTGTTGATCCGGAGACCCCAGCGCCGGCCGGCCTCGAAGGCCAGGGTCCGGGTGTCGGACTCCAGGGCCGCCTTCGCCGAGCTCATCCCGCCCCCGTAGCCGGGGATCACGCGCTCCGACGCCAGATAGGTCAGGGAGACGACGGCCCCGCCCTCGGGCATGAGGGGCGCGAAGCGGCGAACCATGCTCACCAGCGAGTAGGCGCTCGTGCCCAGGGCGGCCAGGTAGCCCTCCCGGCTCGTGTCCACCAGGGCGTTCTGGACCTCGGGGCCGTTGGCCAGGGAGTGGACCAGGATGTCCACCGAGTCCTCGCCGAAGTCCTCCCGCACCCGATCGGCCACGCCCTGGATCGTGAAGGTGTCCAGGTCCTTGTAACGCTTCCGCTCCCGGACCTCGTCCGGGACGTCCTCCTCGGTGTCGTAGGCGGCGTCGAAGGGGTAGATCTCCTCGAACTCGATCTCGCTGCCGTCCGAGAGCTCCCGGTCGAGCTTGTCCCGCTCCAGGCTCATCCGGAAGATGCGGAGCGCCGGGGGCCACGTGCCGACGCAGATCGACGCCCCGGCCTCGGCCAGGGCCCGGACGATGGCCCATCCGTAGCCCTGATCGTCCGCCACGCCCGCCACGAACGCCCGCTTTCCAGAGAGATCGATGCCCAGCATCTGCGGACCTTCCTCGTTTTCCGTTCGGCTCCGCTTCCCGGACCGGGAGCGGATAAAGATAGTGCCGGCGCCCCGCCGCCGTCGATCACCGGCCGGGCTCCCCTACGCCGGGAACCCCTCCAGCACCCGGAGCACCCGGTCGATGTCGGCCTCGGTGTGGTCGGCGTTGACCTGGCAGCGGATCTCCTCGTCGCCCTTCGGCACCACCGGGTAGGCGAGGCCGGTGACGAGGACGCCCTCGTCGTAGAGGTGCCGTACCATCGCCCTCGTGCGGGCCGTGTCCCGGATCATGAGCGGCACCACCGGGTGCTCGCCCCGGATGGTCTCGATGCCGATCGCCTCCAGGCCCTCCTCGAAGCGCTTGGTCAGGCCGCGGACCCGCTTCAGGAGGCGCCGCCCTTCCCCGGAATCGACGATGCGCACGCTTTCGAGAGCGGCCCGGGCCTCGCCCGGGGTGATGGGGTTCGAGTAGATGTACATCGGCGAGGATTCCCGGAGGAATCGGATCATCGACGCGCTCGAGGCCACGTAGCCGCCGTTCACCCCGAAGGCCTTGCCCAGGGTCCCGACGAGGACGTCGACGGGATCGCCCCCGGCGTACTCCTCGACGCCCCGGCCCGTCTCTCCGAAGGCGCCCACCCCGTGGGAGTCGTCCACGACGCTGACCACGTTCTCCTCGTAGTCGGCGTCGTGGGCCCGACAGATCTCCACGAGCCGGTCCAGGGGAGCGTGGTCGCCCCGCATGGAGAAGATCCCGTCGGTGACGACCAGGGCGCGGCGGGCCTTCCCCTTCCACTTCTCCAGGGCGGCCTCCAGGGCGTCCATGTCGTTGTGCGGGTAGATCTCCTTGCCCGCCGGGCGGGCCAGGCGCATGGCGTTGATGATGCAGTTGTGGTTCAGCTCGTCGCTGACCAGGACCGTCTCCTCGGTCACCAGCGGCGTGATGGTGCTGACCACGGTGGCGTAGGCGCTGGAGAACGCCATGGCGGCCTCGCGCCCGTGGAAGTCGGCCAGCTTCTCCTCGAGCTCGACGTGGACGTCGTACGTGCCGCTGATGAAGCGGACCGCGCCGGGCCCGACGCCGTATGCCCGGGAAGCCTTCTCCTCGGCATCGATGAGCTCCTCCCGGAGGCCCATGCCGAGGTACGAGTTCGAGTTCATGCGGATGAACTCCCGTCCGCCCTCGCCCTCCAGCAGGAAGCGCGGGCCCCGGTCTCCCCGGGGACGGCGCACGCCGACCACCACGTCTTCGCCGCCCTTGGCCGTGCCGGCCTCCTCGAGCTCCTCCACGTGGGCGGCCAGGGCGGGATTCAGTCGGTCGAGGGGCATGCTCGGTTCTCCTTTCTAGTCCTTCGCTTTCTTCCGCTTCCTTCGGATGTTCTCCAGCATGTCGTCGGTCATGGCGTCCACGCCGTACTCGGGCTCCCAGCCCCACTCCTCCCGGGCCGCCGAGTCGTCCAGCCGCCGGGGCCACGACTCGGCGATCGCCTGTCGGACCGGGTCCACGTCGTATTCGATCTCGAAGTCCGGCACCCGCTCGGCGATCGCTGCGGCCAGGTCTCGGGGAGCGAGCTGCATGGCGGTGACGTTGAAGGCGTTGCGGTGCTCGAGGCTCTCCGGGTCGGCCTCCATGACCTCGATGGCGGCCCGGACGGCGTCGGGCATGTACATCATGTCGAGCTGGGCGTCCTCGGCCAGGAAGCAGGTGTAGCGCCCTTCGTCCACGGCGGCCCAGAAGATCTCCACCGCCCAGTCCGTGGTTCCGCCCCCCGGCGGGACGCCGTGGGAGACGAGGCCCGGGTAGCGCACCCCCCGGGTGTCCACGCCGTAGCGGCGGTGGTAGTAGTCGCAGAGGAGCTCCCCGGACATCTTCGTGACCCCGTAGATGCTCGTCGGCCGCTGGATCGTGTCCTGGGGAGTGGGATCGGGGGGGGTCTCCGGCCCGAAGGCGGCGATCGAGCTCGGCACGAAGACCGCGCAGTCCTGGTCCCGGGCCACCTCCAGCACGGCGACCAGCCCCCCCATGTTCACCCGGTAGGCAAGGCGCGGATCCCGCTCGCCGACGGCGGAGAGGATCGCCGCCAGGTGGTAGATGGTGTCGCAGTGGAAGCGGACCGCCGCCGCCCCCAGGGAGACCTGGTCGGTGGCGTCCAGGAGCTGGAAGGGGCCTCCCTCCATGAGCTCCTCGCCCGCGGGACGGATGTCGGTGGCCAGAACGTTTTCGGCCCCGTGCCGCTCTCGGAGCGCGGGAACGAGCTCGGAGCCGATCTGGCCGCCAGCGCCGGTCACGAGGATTCGGTCGATCGCTCGGGCTCCCGGTGTCACAGTGGAATCGTCGAGTCGCACGCCGGCCGGGAACGGTGTTTCTCCGACCGGGGAGTAGGCAATATAGGGAGCGGCGGCGCGGGCACGAAAAGGACGCGGCTAGATGAAGACCCAGAATCCGATGCCCACGTAGGTCACGAAGAGGAGGCCGCCCTCCCAGCGCTTGATGTCCATCCCGCTCAGGGCCAGGGGGATCACCAGGGCCGAGAGGATCAGCACCGCGGGCAGCTCGTTGGTCAGAACGGAGTCGGGCACCCGGATCGTGCCGACCATCGACGAGGCGCCCAGGACGGCGGCCACGTTGAAGATGTTGGAGCCGATGATGTTGCCCACGGCGATGTCGGCCTCCTCCCGGACCGCCGCCACCATGGTGGTCGCGAGCTCCGGGAGGGATGTGCCCACCGCCACCACGGAGAGGCCGACCACCAGGTCCGAGACGCCCACGGCCCTGGCGATCGTCGTCGCCGTCTCCACGATGAGCTGACCGCCCAGGACCACCCCGGCGCCCCCCGCCACGACGAGTCCGAAGTCCCGCATCATCGCCTTGGCCCCCAGGTACGACGCCTCCTCGGCGAACTGCTCGTACTCCCCCAGGACCTCCGGCTCCTCCTCGCCGGCGGTCCAGCCGACGAAGGCCAGATAGAGCACCAGCGTCGCCAGGAGGACGATCCCGTCGCCCGTGGCGAGCTGGCCGTCCCACATCAAGGGATAGAGGAGCGCGGTGATGACCAGCATGATGGGGATCTCCCGGGAAACCACCCGGGCCGCGATCTGGAGCGGTCGGACCATAGCCGTCGCCCCCAGGATCAGGCCCACGTTGGCCAGGTTGGAGCCGATGACGTTACCCACGGCCAGGTCGCCGCTATCGCTCAGGGTGGCCAGCACGCAGACCACCAGCTCCGGCGCGGAGGTTCCCAGGGAGACGACGGTCAGCCCGATGACGATGGGACTCACGCCGAGGCCGCCGGCCATCCGGGCCGCTCCGCGGACCAGGCTCTCGGCCCCGAAGTAGAGGAGCCCGACGCCCAGGACGAGAAGGAGAACCTCGACGATCACGGGGCTCGGCCCTCCCTCCGGTCGAGCCACCTCCGCAGCTCCGTCAGCGGAAGGGTGTTCAGGACGTCTTGCTTCTCGAGCCAGCCGCGCCGGGCCTGATCCACTCCGTAGCTCATGTCGTCCAGGCTGTGCGGTCCGTGGGCGTCGGTGCTGATCACGACCTTCACCCCGAGCTCCTTCGCCCGGCGGACGTAGCGGTCGTTCAGGTCCAGCCGGTGGGGATTCGAGTTCAGCTCCACGGCCACCTCGTTTTCCGCCGCGGCCTCCAGCACCGCCTCCACGTCGAGCTCGTAGGGCTCCCGCTCGTTCAGGAGGCGGCCGGTCGGATGGGCCAGGACGTCCACCTCGGGGTGGCCCAGGGCCCGGACGATGCGCTCGGTCATCTCGTCCCGGCTCAGCTTCATGTGGGAGTGGACCGAGATCAGGACGACGTCCAGCCCTTCGAGCACCTCGTCGTCCATGTCCAGTGAGCCGTCCTTCAGGATGTCCACCTCCAGGCTCCGGAGGAGCGTGATTTCGTCCAGCGCCTCCCGGACCTCTTCGATCTCGGCCCACTGCTCCCGGACCTCGTCGGCGTCCAGGCCGCCGGCCACGGTCACCGCCTTGCTGTGGTCGGTGATCGCCAGGTAGTCGTAGCCCCGCTCGGCGCACGCCTCGGCCATCCGTCGGATCGACGTCTTCCCGTCGCTCCAGGTGGAGTGCATCTGGAGGTCGCCCCGGATGTCGTCCAGGGTCACGAGCTCCGGGAGCGCGCCGTCGGCGGCCGCCTCGACCTCGCCCCGGTTCTCCCGGAGCACCGGCTCGATCCAGGGGAGCCCCACGGCCTCGAAGACCTCCTCCTCGGTCTCGCCGCCGACCCGCTCGCCCTCCTCCTTCTCCATCTCCTCGGCGTCGGCGCCCTCGGGCACCTCGAAGACCCCGTACTCGTTGATCCGGAGCCCTTCCTTCACGCCTCGCTTCCGGATCTCGACGTTGTGCTCCTTCGAGCCGGTGAAGTAGTGGAGCGCGGCGCCGTACGAGCGCCGGGGCAGGACCCGGAGATCCACCGGGAGCCCGGAGCGCAGGACGATGCTTCCCCGGGTGTCGCCGGCCATCTCCACCCGCTCGGCCCCGGGGAAGGAGGTGAAGTGGTCCATGACCGCCCGGCCCTCCCCCTCGCAGAGCACCAGGACGTCGATGTCGCCCACCGTCTCCTTGCGGCGCCGGTAGCTGCCGGCCACTTCGATCCGCTCCACGCCGGGGGCGCCCTCCATGTGCTCCAGGAGCGGGCCCACGAGCTGGTCCGCGTCGGAGAGGAGGAAGCGGCCCAGGTGCTTCCTGTGGTCCTCGATGGACTGGAGGATCTTCTCGGCGCTCTTCCGGCCGAAGCCGTCCAGCTCCTCGACCCGGCCGTCCTTCACCGCGTCCTCGAGGGCGTCGACGGTGGTGATGTCGAGCTCCTCCCAGATCTTCTTCGCCTTCTTGGGGCCCACCCCGTCGAGGCTGGTCAGGGTGGCCAGCTCCCGGGGCACCTCCTTCGCGACCTCCTCGAGGATCGACAGCCGGCCGGTCTCCACCAGCTCCTCGATGTAGCCCGAGATGTCGTCGCCGACGCCGGGAAGCTCGGTCAGGTCTTCGTCCTCGACCACCATGCTCTTCAGGGAGCGGGTCAGCCCCTGGATGGTCCGCACCGCGTTCCGGTAGGCCCGGACCCGGAAGGGGTTGGCGCCCTTGATCTCCAGGAGGTCGGCCAGCTCGTCGAAGGTGTTGGCGATGTCCAGGTTCTCCATCACGCTCCGGCCTCCTCCACCTCGATTCCGGCGTCATCCAGGAGCTCCACGAAGCCCGCCTCGTCCAGGACCGTCACGCCCAGATCTTCGGCTTCCTCGAGCTTCGAGCCCGGATCCTCACCGGCCACCACGTAGTCGGTCCTGGAGCTCACCGACGAGGTGGCCCGGCCGCCGTGGCGCTCCACCAACCCCTTCGCCTCCGAGCGGGAGAAGCCCTCGAGGCCTCCGGTGAAGACGAAAGTCAGGCCGTCGAGGGGCGTAGCCTCGGGACGCTCCGGGGCCTGGAGCCGCATGCCCCGCGCCAGGACGGCGTCGATGTGCTCGGCGTTCGTCTCGTCGTGAAGGAAGTCGTGGATCTTCTCCGACATCTTCGGTCCGATGCCGTCGATCTCGGCCAGGGTCTCGGGGTCGGCCTCCCGGATCGCCTCCAGGCTCCCGAAGTGGGCGGCCAGGACCCGGGCCACGGCATCTCCCACCTCGGGGATCCCCAGGCCGTAGAGGAAGCGGTGGAGCTCGACCGTCTTCTTCTCCCGGATCGCCTCGACCAGCTTCGTGGCCGACTTCTCGGCGAAGCCCTCCAGATCGACCAGGTCGGTCGGCTCGAGATCGAAGAGGTCGGCCAGCTCCTCCACCAGGTCCCGGTCGACCAGGAGGGCGGCGGTCTCCTCGCCCAGGCCCTCGATGTCCAGGCCGCCCCGGGAGCCGAAGTGGACGATCCGCCCCTTGAGCTGGGCCGGGCAGCCGAAGCGGTTCGGACAGACCGTATACGGTCCGTCGAAGACCACCTCCGTGCCGCACGCCGGGCACGCCCCGGGCATCTCGAAGGGTTCGGCCCGCTCGGCCTCCTCCTCCTCGATGCGCTCCACCACCTGGGGAATCACGTCGCCGGCCCGCTGGATCCGGACCAGGTCGCCCTCCCGGACGTCCTTCCGCTCCACTTCCTCCCGGTTGTGGAGCGAGGCCCGGGAGACCGTCACCCCGCCGACCTCCACCGGCAGGAGGAAGGCCACCGGCGTCAGGACGCCGGTGCGTCCCACGGAGATGATGATCCGCTCGATCCGGGTGACCTCCTTCCGGGGCTCGAACTTGAAGGCCAGGGCCCACCGGGGATGCCGGGCGGTGACGCCCATCTCCTCCCGGGCCGCCAGGTCGTCGAGCTTCACGACGACCCCGTCGATCTCGTAGTCCAGATCGTCCCGGTCGGCGGCGAAGCCTGCGTGGTACTCGACGATCTCTTCGGCCGTCTCTGCCGTCCGGATCCGCTCGGGCACCGGAAAGCCCCAGTCGCGGAGGGCGTCGACGGTCTCCGAGTCCTTCCCGAACGTCCCTCCCTCCACCGCCAGGATCTCGTACGCCTGGCAGGTCAGGGGACGCTCGGAGGTGATCCGGGAGTCGAGCTGCCGGAGAGAGCCCGCGGCGGCGTTCCGGGGGTTGGCGAAGGGCTCGCCGCCCTCCTCCATGAGCCGCTGGTTCAGGCTCTCGAAGTCCGAGAGCAGCATGAAGATCTCGCCCCGGACCGAGAGGAAGTCGGGGAGCCGGCGGTCCCCGTCCCGGAGGCGGAGGGGCACCGAGCGGATCGTCTTCACGTTGTCGGTCACGCCCTCTCCCTGCTCGCCGTCGCCCCGGGTCACGGCCCGGCTCAGGGCGCCGTCCTCGTAGACCAGCTCGATCGACGCGCCGTCGAGCTTCGGCTCCAGGAGATAGGTCACCTCGTCGCCCACCGCCTTCCGCACCCGCTCGTCGAAGCGGCGGACCTCCTCGGCCTCCCGGGTCGAGTCCAGTGAGAGCATCGGCGCGGCGTGGGGGAGGGTGGGGAGGTCGTCCCGGGGCTGGGCCCCGACCCGCTGCGTCGGCGAGTCCTCGGTGACCAGCTCGGGGAAGGCCTCTTCCAGGGTCTTCAGGCGCCCGAAGAGCCGGTCGTACTCCGCGTCGGAGATCTCCGGGCACGCCTCCACGTAGTAGAGGTGGTCGTGGCGCCGGATCTCGTCCCGGAGGGCGGCGACGAGCTCCCCGGCTTCGGCAGCCGAGAGCTCCTCCGGGGGCGTCTCCAGCTCGAGGTCTCCGATGCTCACCGGGCTCCGGGAACGGATGATCGGGCGCGGGGCGGCGGTCCCCGCCGTCGCGGTCGCGTAGTACTATAATAGAAGACGATCCGGAGGCTCACCGTCCCCCACTGGAGGCACCATGTCGTCCCTTCGCAGCCCGGCTCCCTGGCTCGGGAGCCTCGCTCTTCTCGCTGCCCTGGCCGTGCCCGCGACGGCCCAGCTCGAGACCACCACCCCCCGGGGTCCGGACGAGGGCGACGGCCCCCACGAGCGCCTGATCCTCCGGGGCGCCACGGTCATCGACGGAACCGGCGCCCCACCCCGGGGGCCGATGGACATCGTGATCGAGGGCGACCGGATCGTTGAGATCAGCTCGGTGGGGTACCCGGGCGTGGAGATCGACGAGGAGGGGCGGCCGAGCGGTGCCACCCGGGAACTCGACGTCCACGGCATGTACGTCATGCCGGGCTTCGTCGACATGCACGCCCACACCGGTGGCTCGACGAAGGCGCCCCAGCCCGAGTACGTCTACAAGCTCTGGATGGGCCACGGGATCACCACCTCCCGGGGCGTGCCCCACATGGGATTCGAGCGGTCCCTGGAGGAGAAGGCCCGGGCGGCCCGGAACGAGATCGTCGCGCCCCGGATGTTCGCCTACGTCCGGCCCGGCATGGGCGAGGGCTGGGAGGGCGGCTCCATCGACGACCCCGAGACCGCCCGGGCGTGGGTGCGGTGGGCCGCCGAGCAGGAGGTGGACGGCGCCCGGATCGACGGGCTCAAGCTCGGGGCCTACGACCCGGCGATCATGGAGGCCCTCATCGACGAGGCCCACCAGCACGGGCTGGGCACCGTCGCCCACCTGGGGCAGATGGGCGTGGCCCGCATGACGGCGCTGGACGCCGCCGAGCTGGGCCTGGACATGATGACCCACTACTACGGGCTCTTCGAGTCCATGCTCACGGACC
>CAZMPV010000088.1:0-9155 GCA_964567985.1 uncultured Gemmatimonadaceae bacterium | reverse complement strand
GAGATGACGCTGTCCGTGTGGCCGGCCACGGTATGGCGCATCTCCAGGGGCTCGATCACGGTGCGCCGGACGTAGGGCAGGAACGCCTCCCCGGAGGCGCCCTCGATCACGGCGCTGATCAGGTTCCAGGCGTAGCTCGAATACGAGTAGTCGGTCCCGGGCTCGAAGAGGAGGGTGTCGGAGGCGAAGATCTCCAGCCCTTCGTCCACCGTCTCGTAGTGTCGGCGGTTCAGGAACTCGTCGCCCCGGTAGTGGCGCACTCCGGCGATGTGACCGGCGAGCTGGCGGGTGGTCACCGTCCAGCGCTTCTCCGGGAATTCCGGGACGTAGCGCTGGACCGGCGCGTCCAGGTCCACGGCTCCCTCCTCCACCAGGTGGGCCAGCGCCGCGGCGGTGATCGGCTTGGAGACGCTGCCGACCCGGAACCTGGTCAGGGTCGTGACGGGGACCCGCTGCTCCAGGTCCGCCCAGCCGAAGCCCTCGGACCAGACGATGCGGCCGTCGATCCCCACGGCCACCGAGAGGCCGGGGATCTGCTCCTCGGCCATCAGGTTCCGCAGCAGGCTCCGGGCGCTGTCGATCGCCTCGGCGTGGGCCGCCGGCGCCGGAGCCTCGGCGACGTCGAGATGCGCCTGGGCGGCGACGGTCGAGCCCTGGAGGAGTGGCGCGGCGGCCAGGGCACCGGCCGTCAGGAGAAGACGGAAGCGGGAGCGGAGGTCCGTGGAGATCATGGCGTATCGAAAGTTCCGGGTTCGTGAAGTCGCTGCGTCGGTCGGCGTGGCGGCGGGCCGTCGGGGCCCCGGCCTCAACGGCCCCCGTTCGGAGCGCCGGCCCGGACGCCGGGCCTCTCCGGAGTGATGACCATGCCGGGGAGCGCCCAGGTGAGCTCGCCCCCGTCGACCAGGAGCTCGCCGTTCACCAGGACGTAGTCCACACCCTCGGCGTACTGATGCGGCTCCAGGGGCTCGGCCGTGTCCCGGATGCGCTCCGGGTCCAGGACGGCAACGTCGGCCCGGTAGCCCTCCCGGAGCAGGCCCCGGTCCCCGAGGCCCAGGATCTGGGCAGGCAGCGACGTCATGGAGCGGATCGCGTCCTCCACCGAGAGGACCCCCTCCTCCATGGCGTACTTCCTGATCTTACGGGGAAAGGTGCCGTAGTAGCGGGGGTGGACGAAGCCGTCGCCGGGCAGGGCGATCCCGGCGTCGCTGGCCGTGGCGACCCAGGGCTCCGCGGCGAAGGTCCGGACGTCGTACTCCGACAGCGAGAAGCCGCGCATGCGGGCGCCCCCCGGGCGGTTCGGGTCCCCCTCGAGCTGGAGGAGGATGCCCATGCGCAGGGGCTCGACCCCCCGCTCTTCGGCCAGCTCCCGGAGGGTGCGACCGACCAAGGAGCTGTCCGGGTGGGCCAGGACGAGGAGGTTCTCCGGGCCGCCCCGGCGGTACATCTCGTGGCGCATGTCCTCCCGGATCATGGCGGCAGTGTCCGGATGCTCCAGCATCCTCCGGAGGGTGGCCGCGTAGTCGGGCTCCGCGCCCTCGGCGGCCTCGTCCCGGGCCGCCCGCCGCACCCGGGGAGGCAGCAGCACGGTGCTGCCGTCGCTTCCGGTGGTGTTGTAGGGATACTGGTCCGCCCAGACCCGCACGCCCCGCTCCCGGGCCCGCTCGATCAGGAGGACGATGGCGTGGCTCGAGCCCCAGAAGTGGGCGCCCTTGGCCTTGATGTGGGTCTGGACCGAGGGCACGCCGGTGCGCTCGGCGACCTCGATCGTCTCGACCACGGCGTCGAGCATGGTGGGCGCTCCGGGATCGTCCTCGCTCGGCCACCACCACATGGGTTGGGCCCCGGAGCTGCGCTCGTGGACGATGTAGAAGCCGCCGTAGGGCTTCACCTCCTGCACCAGCCGGGCCACCTCGTCGGTGTCGCTCCAGCGCATGGGCGAGTACTCGTGGCCGGCGGACATCCCGTACGCCCCCTCTTCCATCCCCTGGCGGAGGAGGTCCTGCATCCGCCGGACCTCGCCGTCGGTGGCGGTGCGACGAAAGTCCTCGCCCATGACCCGGCTCCGGAGGGTCCCGTGGCCGACCATGAGGATCGCGTTCGGGCCGATCCCCCGCTCCGCCATGGCCCGGCGCTGGTTCCGGATCGGCCACGGGGAGCGGCCGTCCTGGTTGACCACCAGCGTGGTGGCGCCCTGGGAGACCAGGTTCGGGGCGGCCCTGCGCCGGGGCTCCGGCGACGTCAGGCTCTCGTCGGGGCGGTCGGCGTCCGGCGGCGGCCGGTCGCCGGCGTGGGAGTGGAGGTCGATGAAGCCGGGGGTCACCCACTTCCCCGTGGCGTCGATCACCCGGTCGGCCCGGGCCCCGGCCAGGTCGCCCACGGCGGCGATCCGGCCGTCCCGGATGCCCACGTCGGCCCCGTGCCAGGGATTTCCCGTGCCGTCGATCACGCGCCCCCCGGTGATCAGGAGGTCGAAGCCCCCCGCCTCCTGCCCCGCGGCGGTCCGGGGCGGAAACGCGAGGGAGAGGCCGACGACTGCGGCGATCAGGGCGACGGAACGGTAGCGTGTCATCGTGAGTTCATTGCGGACGGGGAGTGGAAGCGTGCGCGGACGGGCCGGCGGAGCGGCCGTCCCGGTCAGTATAGGGAAGGAGCCGGCACGGGGCATCCGTCCGCCGGCTCGGTCCCGTGGGCACGGCTCCCGCTCCTCCTCGCGCAGCGCCCCACACATCGAACCCGGGAGCCCGGATGACCCTGAACGAGAAGCAGCGAGAGTGGTGCGACGACCACGACTGGGACTTCTCCGGCCTGAGCGCCCTCTTCGTCAACTGCACGCTCAAGGCCTCGCCCCGGCAGTCCCACACCCGGGGCCTCATGGACGTCTCGAGGGAGATCCTCGAGGCCAACGACGTGGAGGTGGAGGTGATCCGAGCGGTGGATCTTCACCTGGCGCCCGGCGTCTACCCGGACATGACCGAGCACGGGGCCGAGCGGGACGACTGGCCCGGGGTCTACGAGCGGGTGATGGCCTCCGACATCCTCGTCCTCGGATCCCCGATCTGGCTCGGCGAGAAGTCCTCGGTCTGCCAGCGGGTCATCGAGCGGCTCTACGGCAACTCGGCGATCCTCAACGACGAGGGCCAGTACGCGTACTACGGCAAGGTCGGCGGCTGCCTGATCACCGGCAACGAGGACGGCATCAAGCACTGCGCGATGGGCATCCTCTACGCCCTCCAGCACCTGGGATTCACCGTGCCGCCCCAGGCCGACGCCGGGTGGATCGGCGAAGCCGGCCCGGGGCCGTCCTACCTCGACGAAGGCTCCGGCGGCCCCGAGAACGACTTCACCCAGCGCAACACGACCTTCATGACGTGGAACCTCCTGCACCTGGCCCGGATGTTGAAGGAGGAGGGCGGCGTTCCCGCCCACGGCAACCAGCGCTCGGCGTGGGAGGCGGGCTGCCGCTTCGACCACCCCAACCCCGAGCACCGGTAGGCGCCCGACCGAGCCCCAACGCGGGGCCGAACCGTCGAGGGACCCGGGCTACGGCTCCCCCTCTCCCCTCTCGGGCTCGACCCGGGAGAGATAGTCCGCCAGACCCTCGACCCACGCCCGGGCGTCCTCGAGGCGATCCTGGACGGCGGCCTCCTCGATGGCGGTTCCGGCCGTGGAGACGTACTGGAAGCCGTAGCCGCCCCCGATTCCCTTCATCCGGTGTCCGAGCTGCTCCACGGTCTCGGCGTCTCCCGCCCGGAGCGCTCTGCGGAGCGCCTCCAGGTCCTGTTCGCGGTTTTCCAGGAACATGGGTACCAGATCCCAGATCTCGGGCTCCACGGTGACCCGGATCGGGCCGTCCTCGGGAGTGGGCTTCGAGTCGACGTCGTCGGTCATGGGTCACCACCTTCGGCGCCGGAGCTCGCGCCGGCGGGCTTCCGGGACCACTCCCGGATCGCGGCCACGAGCTCCTTCTTCTTGATCGGCTTGGTCAGATGGTGGTCCATACCCGCCTCGGCGCTCTTCTTCCGCTCGGCATCCAGGGCGTGGGCCGTGAGGGCCACGATCGGAACCGGATCCCTCCCGACTTCCTCCTCCCATGCTCGGATCGCCCGGGTCGCGTCGTATCCGTCCATCACCGGCATCTGGATGTCCATGAGGATCAGGTCGAAGCGCTCGTCGTCCCGACAGACGGTGTCCACCGCTTCCTCGCCGCTCTCGGCCGTCTCCAGCTCGTAGGCGGTGCCCTTCAGGTAGGCCCCGACGAGCATCCTGTTCTCCTCGGTATCGTCCACCAGGAGGATCCGGGCTTCCTTCACGACCTCGCCCCTCCGGGCCCGCTCCCCGGCGCCCCCGCCCCCGGCCCCGGCGAGCACCCGGTGGATCGCCTGGAGCAGGCGGGTCCGCCGGATGGGCTTCACCAGGTAGGAGGCGATGCCGGCCTCCCGGGCCCGCTCCACGTGCCGCCTCTGCTGTCCGGTGGAGGTGAGCATCATCATCGCCACCTTCACCAGGTCCTCCTCCTCCCGGATCACGTCGGCCACCTCGAATCCGTCCATTCCCGGCATCTGACCGTCGAGGAGCACCAGATCGTACGGCCGATCGCGGTCGCTGGCGCTCCGGAGCTCGTCCAGCGCTTCCCGGCCCCCCGGAACCGTGCGGGTCCGGGCGCCCCATCCCTGGAGGACCTCCCGGAGCACCAGCCGGTTCGTCGCGTTGTCGTCCACGACCAGGACCCGGAGGCCCGCCACGTCGGCCTCGTCGGCGTCCGGAGGCACCTCCTCCGTCGGCTCGCCGGGCTCGAGCCGCGCCGTGAAGTGAAAGGCGCTCCCCTCCCCCTCGGCGCTCTCGACGCCGATCTCGCCCCCCATCTTCTCGACGAGAGCGGCGGAGATCGTGAGCCCGAGACCGGTTCCCCCGTGCCGTCGGGTCGTGGAGGAGTCCGCCTGGGTGAAGCGCTCGAAGACGGCTCGCCGCCGCTCCTCCGGTATCCCCGGGCCCGTGTCCCGCACCTCGAAGCGGAGGAGGATGCCAGAGTCGTCGTCGCCCCCCTCGAGCTGCTCGACCTCGGCGACCACCTCGCCTTCGTCGGTGAACTTCACGGCGTTTCCCAGCAGGTTCACCAGGACCTGGCGGACCCGGTCCGGGTCACCGACGACCCAGCGCTCCACGCCCGGATCGACGTGGGCCGTCAGCTCGAGCCCCTTCCGGTGGGCGGGCACCGCGAAGACCTGCACGGTCTGATCCACGAGGTCCCAGAGGTCGAAGTTCCGCTCGTCGAGCTCCAGGTGGCCGGCCTCGATCTTGGAGAGGTCCAGCACCTCGTTGATCAGGCTCAGGAGGGTGTCGCCGGCCGTCTGGAAGACCTGGACGTAGTCCCGCTGGGTCGTGGTCAGGTCGGTCTCCTGGAGGAGCTCGGCCATGCCGATGATGGCGTTCATCGGCGTCCGTATCTCGTGGCTCATCGTGGCCAGGAACTCACTCTTCGCCCGGTTCGCCGCTTCGGCGGCCTCCTTCGCCCGCTCCAGCTCCCGCTCCGCCTTCTTCAGCGGCGTGATGTCGTGGTAGAGGACGACCATCACGTCCGGCACGCCCTCCACCGGCGCCGCCGACGCCCGCAGGTGGACGTCCTCGCCGCTCTTCCGGACCCGCCGGACCTCGTACGCGACCGAGCTCCCGGCCACGAGCTCCCTGTCGATCTCCCAAGCCTCGGCCCGCTCCCCCGGGGGCACCACGAGCTCGTTCAGGTCGCGCCCCAGGACCTCGGAGGGGGACCAGCCGAAGACCTCCTCGAAGCCCCGGTTCACCCCCAGGATCCTTCCGTCCCTGTGCATCGACACGATCGCGTCCGGCACCGACTGGATCAGGGCCGTGAGCAAGCTGCTCTCCCGCTCCGCCCGGGCCTCGTGCTCCTCGAGCTCGGCCGACGTCTCGAGCCCGGCCCGGAGCGTCCGGTAGCTCCGCCGGACCAGGAGTACCACGATGACGGAGAACAGGAGCACCATCGCACCCGCCACCAGGTGGATCCGGTCCTGGCCGTGGCGAAGAACCGCGAGAAATACGCCCCCCAGGAGGACTCCGGCGAAGCCGTGGAAGGTCGTCGGATCGGCCGACATGGTGCTCACCGCCGCCGCCACCATCCCGGCGAAGACCACCATGAGAAGGGCGAGCTGGGCGAAGCTCAGGGCCGGTGCGAAGAGGAGGAGCCCGCCACTCCACGCGGCCGCCGAGACCGCCGCGGCCCAGCGCATCGCCCTGCGGGCGTCATCGGCGTCGGTGACGGGTGTGGCCCGGCGCGGCACGGCGTAGCGAACCACCGCGCCGGCGAGAAGCAGGACGACCCACGTCAGGAGGGTGGGGAGGGCCAGGGCGTCCCAGGCGACGAGCCCGACCATCCCGGCAAGGAGCGCCTGACCGAGGAAGGAGAGGCCCGCGCCCGAGAGGAGGCGTCGGGCGAGGTCCTTCTCGACGGACGCCGTGCCGTCGTCCACGAACGGCCCGCGCCCCGATCCTCCGCCGCTGACCCAGCCCAGGAGTGCCCGTTGCTGGCGCGTGTCGGCGGTCGACTGGTCCTCGTGGCTGGTCATGGGCCCGTCATCCGGGTGATGAGAGGATCCTGAATCTTAACTCGGCCCGGCGACAGCGGGAAAGCGGGGGCCACACACAACCTTCACCGAAGCGTCTTCAGCCGTCGGATCGAGGCGATGCCCGCCGCGGGGCCGAGGGCGAGGAGCGGGAAGGCCCAGGGCCAACCGGTGGCCTCCACCAGCAACGGCACCCCCTGGATCGTGGCCATCGTGAGGAGGAAGCCCATGGACGTCTGGAGGGTCAGGGCCGTCCCCACCGCGTGGGGAGGAGCGACTTCGGTCACCAGGGCGCTGAACTGGGCCGAGTCGGCGACGACGAAGAAGCCCCAGATCCAGGTCAGACCTGCAAGGGCCCAGAAGGGGCCGCCGAAGAAGAACCCCACCAGGAGGGAGCAGGCCCCGCTCACCGCCATGGCTCCGTTCACGAAGCGCTCCCGGCCCGCCCGGTCGGCGAACCAGCCGCCCCAGACGCACCCCAGCCCGCCGGCGGCGATCGCCCCGAAGGAGACCAGGTCCACCGCCGCGCTCGACGGCACCCCGCCGCCGGTGGCAGCGCCGGCCGCGACGCCGGCGGCCAGGAAGGCGGGCACCCAGGTCCACATGGCGTAGAGCTCCCACATGTGGCCCAGGTAGCCTCCCGTGGCGAGCATCGTCTTCCGATGCCGGAAGATCCGTCCCACCAGCCCCCAGGAAAAAGGCTGTCGCTCGAACGGATGGGGGCCGTCCCGGTACGCCAGGAGGACCAGCCCGCCGCCCAGCACCGCCGCGGCCGACGCCCCCAGGACCACCGGCGCCAGCTCCGCGCCGCCGGTGACCCGGAAGAGGTAGGGGAGCGCCTTCCCGACCGTCAGCGCCCCGACGATGGTTCCGATGGCCAGCCCCCGGCCGGAGCGGAACCAGGTGGCGGCCATCTTCATGGCGGGCGGGTAGACGCCCGCGAGGAAGAAGCCGGTCAGGAAGCGCACCACCAGCGCGCTCTCGTAGCCGGGGACGGCGAGGAGGGCCCCGTTGGCGGCGGCTCCCAGAAAGGCCGACACCGAGAAGTAGAGGCGGGACGGGAAGACGTCGGCCAGGTTCAGCACTGCGGCCACGGCCGTGCCGGCCACGAATCCGAGCTGCACCGTCGTGGTCAGCCCGCCGGCCTGGGACGCGCTCAGGGCCCACTGATCTCGGAGCTCCGGCGCCACCGCGCTGGCGGTGAACCAGAGCGACATGCCCAGGAGCTCCGCCACGGAGAGAAGGGCCAGGACCCGCCACTTCCGGGAGCCCGCTCCGTCGGAGCTCGTCACCACGGCGCCCCGGCCGGTCTGCGTCCTGCGGGCCGGCCGGTCACCCGCCGAAGAGGTTCCGGACGAGGAACCCGAGGTTGGCGGGCCGCTCGGCGAGCCGGCGCATGTACCAGGCGAACCACTCCGGCCCGTAGCTGATCAGGATCCGGACGGAGGCGCCGTCCCGGGCCAGCTCCTGCTGGAGTTCCCGTCGGATCCCGTAGAGCATCTGGACCTCGTAGGCTCCCCTCGGCACGCCCCGCTCCCGGGCCCGGTCGCGCACGTCCCGGATCAGCCTGCCGTCGTGGGTGGCGAAGGCGTGTCGCCGGCCCCCGCTCCGGGCGTCCTGGTCCAGGAGGCGGTCGGCCAGGCGCCGGAAGGCGTCGTCCACGTCGGCCCGGTCCGGGAACGCGACGTCGGCGGGCTCGTCGTAGGCGCCCTTCACCAGCCGGATCGTGGCGCCCCCCTCGAGGAGCTTCTCCAGGTCGTCGGGGGTCCGGTAGAGATAGGCCTGGAGGCAGACGCCGAGGGTTCCGATTCGCTCCAGCACCCGGCCGCAGACGTCCAGCGTGGCATCGACCCGATCGCTCTCCTCCATGTCGACCCAGATCCGCCGTCCCGCGGCTTCGGCTCGCCGGGCCAGGGCAACGAGGTTCTCCAGGGCCGGCTCCCGTCCCCGCTCCAGCCCGAGCTGGGTGAGCTTCACGGAGATCTCCGTGGACAGCCCCTCCCCGGCGCAGCGGTCGAGGACCTCGAGGTAGTGCTCCCGCACGGCCCGGGCCTCCGAGAGGTCCTCCACGTGCTCACCGAGGCGGGTGAGAACCGTGGCCACCTCCTGGCGCTGGAAGCCCCGACACGCCTCCAGGGCATCGTCGAGCTCCTCCCCGGGGATGAAGCGGGAGACGGCCCCACGCACCGGCCCGAGACGGGGGAGGGTGTCCGCCAGCCAGTCGCTCCGGGACGCCCGGAGGAGGAGGCGTCGGATCACGGGCGGGCCGCCTGGGTCACGTGTGGAGCCCCTGAGGGGGCGCCCTAGCGGCTCACGAGCCGCCGCCCGGGCGGATCGGCTCGTGCTCGGGCAGAGGGGTGTACCCCGCGTCCCGGAGCGCCCGGCGGAAGTCCTCCACCGGACCGGCGAAGACCCGGTTCACCTCGTCGGCGATCCTCTCCAGGGCCCGGCGGCCCCGGTCCATGACCGCCCGGTCGTTCTCCGAGGGCGCCCGCCAGGAGCTCGCCAGGGTGAAGTAGACGCCTCGGACGTCGTCGAAGGGCTGCTCCCCGCCGCAGATCCCCTGGCAGGGCTCGCCGG
>CAZMPV010000087.1:0-9200 GCA_964567985.1 uncultured Gemmatimonadaceae bacterium | reverse complement strand
GATCCGGCAGCAGGACATCGACATCTTCGACATCCCCATCGCCCGGATCACGAACCAGTTCCTCGCCGCCGTCACCGGGATCCGGGCCGAGGACCTGGACAACGCCGGCGAGTTCCTGGAGATGGCGGCCACCCTGGTGCGGATCAAGGCCCAGATGCTCCTGCCCCGCCCCGAGGAGGAGGAGGACGAGGACCCCCGGGCCGAGCTGGTGCGGCGGCTCCTGGAGTACGAGCAGATCCGGGAGATCTCGACCCGGCTCTCCACCGCCGAGGCCGAGCGCTCCCGGAAGTTCGGCAAGGGCTACGTGAAGCCCCGGGAGCGGAGCGAGGCGGACGACGTGCCCCTGGAGACCACCTGGGACGAAGTCTGGGAGGCGGCCCTGGAGGTGAAGATGCCGGTCCGCCGGGAGCCCGGCGACCACGCGGTGGCCGCGCGCCCGGTGGCCATGGACGAGAAAGTCGAGCTGATCCTGCAGACCCTGCGGCGGGTGAGCCGGGTCGAGTTCAGCCGTCTCGTGGAGCCCTGGGCCGAGCGCATGCACGGCGTGATGACCTTTCTGGCGGGCCTGGAGCTCGGCCGGCGACGCCTGATCGCGCTGCGGCAGGTCCGGCCCTTCTCCGAGCTCTGGCTCTACCGGGGCGAAGGCAGGGACCCGGAAGAGGCCGACGTGCCCCGGCTCGGCGTGGACGCCCTGAGCGACGTGGACCAGGCGGCCGGGCTCGGCGCGCCGGAGGAGAGCGGCGCCGGTGACGACGGTGAGAACCATCCGAAAGAGGAGAGGGAGTGAGGGCGAGCCAGATCGTGGAGGCGGTGCTCTTCGCCAGCGACGCGCCCCTGACGGCGGACGAGATCGCCCGGGCCGACGAGTCGCTGAACGAGGACCGGGTGGAGGGGGCGATCGAGGAGCTCCGGCGTGAGTACGACGAGACCGACCGGGCCTTTCACGTGGCGGAGCTGGGCGAGGGCTACCAGATCCTCACCCGCTCGGAGTTCTCCACCTACCTGGAGCGCTTCGACACGGTGCCGAAGTCGCCCCGGCTCTCGGGGCCGGCCCTGGAGACGCTGGCCATCGTCGCCTACCGTCAGCCGATCAGCCGGGTCGAGGTGGAGTACATCCGGGGCGTGTCGTCGTCCGGGGTGCTCCGGACCCTCCAGGACCGGGGGATGATCGACGTGGTGGGTCGCGACGAGGGGATCGGCCGGCCCTATCTCTACGGCACGACCCAGGAGTTCCTGAACCACTTCGGATTCCGCTCCCTGGAGGAGCTGCCCCGGCGGGAGGAGCTCCCGGTGGTCCTGCGGGAGGCGCCGCCCCTGGAGGAGGACGAGCCCGTGGAGCCCGGCGAGGTCGAGGCCGGCGAGCTGTCGGAGGGAGGCCGGGATGCCGAGGAGGAGGAAGACGAGCTCGGCGTCGACGAAGCCGTGGATCGGGTCCTGGAGGGGCTGCCCCCGGAGGTCGAGGAAGAGGGAGGGGACGGAGGGCCGCCGCCCCGGGAGGACTTCCGCCCGCCCGAAGACGCGGAGGGCGAGGAGGCCGACCGTCGCGGCTGAAGACGCCGAAGTCCGGATCCAGAAGTTCCTTTCCCGGGCGGGAGTGGCTTCCCGGCGGCGGGCCGAGGAGCTCATGGAGGCGGGTCGGGTCGCGGTCAACGGCGAGGTCGTCACCGAGCTGGGCTCGAAGATCGACCCCGGCCGGGACACCGTCGAGGTGGACGGTCGGACCGTCAGCAGGCCGCCGCCGCGGTGGATCCTCCTCCACAAGCCCCGGGGCTACCTGACGACCCGGGACGACCCCCACGGCCGGGAGACGATCTACGACCTCCTGCCCCGGGGTCTCGGCTCCCTCAAGTACGTGGGGCGGCTCGACCGGGACACCGAGGGACTCCTCCTCCTCACGAACGAGGGTGAGGCGATCCACCGGCTCCTGCACCCCTCGTGGGAAGTGGAGCGGGAGTACCGGGTCACGGTGGAGGGGCGCCCCGACGAGGACACGCTGACGCGCCTCGAGGACGGCGTGGAGCTCGAGGACGGTTCCGCCCGGGCCCTCGAGGCCGCGCGTCTCGAGGACGTGGGGCACGGCTCCCTCCTCCGCCTCGTCCTCCGGGAGGGACGCAAGCGGGAGGTCCGGCGCATGTGCGAGGCGGTGGGCCACCCCGTGACCCACCTGGAGCGGATCCGCTTCGGACCCCAGGAGCTGGGAGGCCTGCCTCCGGGGGAGTGGCGGGACCTCGACGACGACGAGGTCCGGGCCCTGCGGCGGCGCGTCGGGCTCGAAGAGGACGACGAGGGGACGACGAAGGCGAGGAGCGAAAGGGAGACGGATGGACATACGTGACAGGACGGTGCTGATCCTCGGCGGAGCCGGGCTCGTGGGCCAGGCCGTGGCCCGACGGGTGGCCGAGCACGAACCCAGGAAGCTGGTCATCGCCTCGCTCCGCCGGAAAGAGGCCGAGGAGGCGATCACCGAGCTCCGGGGCGAGCCGGCGCTTCCGGAGGTCGAGATGGAGGCCCGCTGGGGAGACATCTTCCTCCCCGCCCGGATGAAGGACCGCTCCCGGAGCGAGGTGCTGGACGACGCCGAAGACCGCCGCCGGCTCCTGGACGACATGTACGGGGAGCTCACCGAGGACGTCTTCGAGCGCTCGGCCCTGGGCCAGCTCCTGGTGGACGTGAAGCCGGCGCTCGTCGTGGACTGCGTGAATACCGCCGGGGTGCTGGCCTACCAGAACGTCTTCGCCTCGGTCACCGGGCTCCTGGAGAACGCCGAGGCCGGGGGCGCCCGGGTCGAGTCGGTGGAGGAGCACCTCTCCACCCTCTACCTCCCGAAGCTGATCCGCCACGTGCAGGTGGCCCTCGAGGGGATGAAGCGTGCCGAGACCGAGATCTACGTGAAGGTCGGCACCTCGGGCACGGGGGGCATGGGGCTGAACATTCCCTTCACCCACTCCGAGGAGCGGCCCTCCCGGATGCTCCTGGCCAAGGCCGGCCTGGCCGGCGCCCACACCCTCCTCCTCTACCTCATGGCCCGGACCCCGGGCGCCCCCGCGGTGAAGGAGGTGAAGCCGACGGCGGCGATCTCCTGGAAGTCCGTGGGCTACGGCCCGATCCGGAAGGGAGGCCGCCCGGTGGAGCGGATCGACGCCACCGAGCCCCTGCCCCTGGACGAAGCCTTCGGCACCCACGCATCCAGGGGCTACCAGGCCCTGGGTCGTCCCCTGGAGGGCGTCTACCTGGACGCCGGCGAGAACGGCCTCTTCAGCGTCGGAGAGTTCGAGGCCCTGACGGCCCTGGGCCTCATGGAGTTCGTCACGCCCGAGGAGATCGCCGAGGCCGTGCTCCGGGAGATCCGGGCGGAGCCCACCGGCCTGGACGTGGTCTCGGCCCTGGATGCGGCCACCATGGGCCCCACCTACCGGGCCGGCGTGCTCCGGAGCTCCGCCCTCCAGCGCATGGAGGCCATGGAGGAGGAGAGGGACTCCGAAGCCGTCGCCTACGAGATGCTCGGCCCGCCCCGGCTCTCGAAGCTCCTCTTCGAGGCC
This sequence comes from uncultured Gemmatimonadaceae bacterium, assembly GCA_964567985.1. Lineage (GTDB taxonomy): Bacteria > Gemmatimonadota > Gemmatimonadetes > Longimicrobiales > Gaopeijiaceae > CAZMPV01. Next base: position 5,661 of record CAZMPV010000087.1, on the reverse strand, counting down.
GCCGTCCTCCGCCGGATCCACGGGACGCTGGCCGACGCCGCCGAGCTGGTTCCCGAGGAGACGGCGGCCCGCTCCATCGAGCTCGTCCGGACCGACGGCGACCTCCGCCAGCGCATCGTCTCCATCGGCCTCCCGATCCTCCTGCCCGACGGGGGCTCGATCTTCCGGGGCCCCGAGGTCAAGGTGCCGCCGGAGGACGACGGGAGCGGCGTCCAGGACCGGGTCGTGGACCGGGGGTGGGTGGACCTGAGGGCGGCGAACTGGGCCCGCTGGCGGGCCCGGGTCCGGGCGCTCCGGGACGAGATCCAGACCCGCCCCGGGGTGGAGCAGGGCTCACGGGCGGATCACGAGTTCGGCGACGGGGCCGGGTGGATCCGGCCGGGACGTCTGGCCGCGTGGATCTTCCGGGTGGAAGACGAAGGGGAGCGGATCAAGCGGTAGATCACCACCCTTCCTTTCCGACCAGGGGCACGAAGCGACAGCCCATGAGGTTCTCGGAGGCGTACTCGTTGCCACGTCGTGTCACGCGGGTGAGCTCCTGGAGATGCTTCGTGCCGACGGGGACCACGAGGCGGCCGCCGTCGTCGGAGAGCTGATCGAGGAGGGACGGGGGCGCCTCGGGGGCGGCGGCGGTGACGAGGACGCCCTCGAAGGGGGCCTCCTCGGGCCAGCCCTCTGTGCCGTCGCCGACCCGGTAGCGGATGTTGTCGTAGCCCAGCTCCTCCAGCTTCCGGCGAGCCTGCTCCGAGAGGGACTCGAGGCGCTCGACCGTGTAGACCTCGGCGACGATCTCCGCCAGGACGGCGGCCTGGTAGCCGCTCCCGGTCCCGATCTCCAGGACCCGGTCCTCGGGGCCCGGCTCCAGGGCCTCGGTCATGGCTGCCACGATGTACGGCTGGGAGATCGTCTGGCCCTCGGAGAGGGGGAGGGCCCGGTCGGCGTAGGCCTGGTCCCGCCGTCCCGGGGGGAGGAAGCGCTCCCGGGGGACCCGGCCCATGGCGTCGAGCACTCGAGGGTCGCGGACGCCCCGGCCCTCCAGGTCCCGCTCCACCATCTGTCGCCGCTGCGCTTCGAAGTCGAGCTGCACCGTGGTGGTCTCCGGTCCGGGGGCAGGCCGGGCGAGCTGCCGCTCGCCGCCGCGTCTGCCTGATACCACGCGCCGGGGCAGGGGTTCGATCCGGGTGGCCCGGAGGCCTCAGCCCTCTTCGACCTCCCGGGTGAGCCGGGTGAGGACGTCGTCCGGCCCGGCCAGGAGCGCCACGTCCGACTCCGTCAGCGGCTCGTCCGGGTCCGGGACAACGTTCCAGTCCCCGGTCAGGGCGTCGTAGAGGGCGACGACCTGCACGCCCACCTCCGCCGGCAGGGAGAGGTGTCGGAGGGTCTTGCCGATCCATTCGTCGGGAATCGCCATCTCCTGGATCGAGTAGTCGAGACCGAGGGGGACGTAGTCGAGGATCGTCGTGGACTCGATCCGGCGCGCGAGCCGCTCGGCCACCTCCTGCTCGGGGAAGATCATCTCCCGGATGTCGAAGCGCTCGAGGGCCCGAGCGGCCCGGGGGCCGGCCACCTTGGCGTAGATCTCCTCGATGCCCACGTCCTTGAGCGCCAGGATCGACATGATCGTCGCGGCGAGGTCCGTGCCGGTGCTCACCACGGCGGCATCTGCGTTCTCGGCCCCGACCTTCCGGAGGACCTCGGGATCGGTGGCGTCGCCGTGTACGCATCGGCTCACCTGATCGGCGTAGCGGTCCACCAGCGTCTCGTCCAGGTCGATGGCGATCACGTCGGAGCCCCGGTCGTGAAGGGCCCTCGCCACCCAGGAGCCGAAGCGACCCAGGCCGATGACGACAAAGCGCTTGGAAGCCATGGAAATTCCCCCGTTCAGCCGATGATGACGTCTTCCTCGCCGTAGCGGAAGGCCACGTCGGTGCGGTGGAAGGCCGCCGTCATGGAGGCCACCACCGCGATGGGCCCGACCCGGCCGAGGAACATGAGCAAGGTCACGATGAGCCGCCCCAGGGTCGAGAGCTCCGGGGTGGCGCCCATGGAGAGCCCGACCGTCCCGAACGCGCTGTGGGCCTCGAAGATGACCGCGAAGAACCGGCTCCGGTCCAGGACCCCCGGCCCGCCGAGCTCCGTCACCGAGAGCGCGAAGACCGCGCTCCCGAGGACGGCCAGACCCCCGATGGTGAGCCCGGCGGCCCGCTGGACCGTCTCCCGGGGCACGGTGCGGTCGAAGATCGAGACGTGCTCCTCACCGCGCAGCCGGGAGCGGAGGAGGAGGAAGAGGAGCGCCACCGTCGTCGTCTTGAATCCCCCGGCCGTCGAGCCCGGGGATCCGCCGATCAGCATCAGGAGGATCGTCAGGAAGAGAGACGCGTTCGTGGCCGTCGCGTAGTCCACGGTGTTGAACCCCGCGGTCCGCGGCGTGACGGCCATGAAGAGGGCGTTCACGAGTCGGTCGATCGTGCCCAGACCCGCCAGCTCGTGCCTCCATTCGAAGATGAGGAAGAGTGCCCAGGCCGCCGCCAGCAAGACCGCCGTGAAGCCGAGGACGAGCTTCGAGTGCACCGTGAGCCGACGGCTCTTCCGGTGGACGCCGTAGCGGGCGCGCAGGTCCTGGATCACCACGAACCCGATCCCGCCGAGGACGATGAGCGCGCCCACCGTGAGCACGGTGACCGGGGACTCCCTGAAGCCGGCGAGGGAGTCCGAGAAGGTGGAGAACCCCGCGTTGCAGAACGCCGAGACGGCGTTGAAGACGGCGTGCCAGACCGCCTCCCCGGCGGGGAAGCGGTCGCGCCAGGCCAGCCAGAGCCCGGCCGCGCCGATCGCTTCGAGGGCCAGGGTGACCAGCACGACGGTCCGGACCAGACCCCGGCCCGTGGTGTGCTCGAGATAAGCCGCGTGGCCCCCGGCGGCCTCCTCAATCTCCACCGAGCTCCGCCGGCCCAGGGCCGTGGCGATCAGGGTGGTGAAGGTGAGGACGCCCAGGCCTCCGGCCTGGATCAGCAGGAGCGTCCACGCCTGCCCCCAGACGGTGAAGCGGGTGGCCGTGTCGACCACGATCAGTCCGGTGACGCAGACCGCGCTGGTGGCCGTGAAGAGCGCGTCGACCACGCCGAGACGCTGCCCTTCGTACAGCCCCGGGAGGAGCAGGTAGCCGAGCGTCCCGACCAGGATCATGCCGACGAACGAGAGGAGGAAGAGCTGGGTGGCCGTCAGCCTGCCCGGCCATCCCTCCTCCTCTCCCGGCCCGGGGCCCGAGATCCACCCTCGAGGTCGAAGGAACGTCATCGACGGCGCGGTGCGTCGGCGAGCTCGGGAGTCACGGGAGCCGCTGTCGCCGCGTCCAGGTGTCCGGATGGAAGAGGAGGAGGACGGTGTAGATCTCCAGTCGGCCCACGAGCATCAGAAAGGAGAGGACCGCCAGGGCCGGCTCGCTCATCCAGCCGTAGTTGTCGGTGGCGCCGACGTCGCCGTGGCCCGGTCCGATGTTGCCCACCGTGGCCGCGCTCGCCCCCAGGGCCGTGAGCAGGTCCATCCCGAACAGGGTCATGACGAAGGCTCCTGCCAGAAAGAGGAGGCCGTAGAGGATGACGAAGCCGATCACGTTGGCCATGATCTCCTCCTTGACGGGCTTCTTTCCGACCCGGGCCAGGATCACCGCCCGGGGGTGGAGGTGCTTGCGGAGCTCGATGGCCGCGTGCTTCAGAAGCAGGAGGATCCGCACCGCCTTGACCGACCCCCCCGTGGAGCCCGCCATCCCCCCGACGAACATCAGCGTGAAGAGGAGTCCCTGGGCCGCCGGGGCCCATTGCTCGAAATCCGCCGAGACGAAGCCCGTGGTGGTGACGATGGCCAGGGCCTGGAAGAGGCCGTGGCGCAGCGCCTCTTCGATCCCGGCCAGCGACGCCTCGAAGGTCCCGAAGTCCATCCCGAAGAGCGCCAGGAGCAGGGCCGAGCCCGCGAGCAGAGCCGAGAAGAATCGCCACTCGGCGTCCTTCCAGTAGATCGGCCGGCCGGCGGCGGCCCGGAAGTGGAGCGCGAAGTTCACGCCGGCCAGGTACATGAAGCCGATCGTGACCCACTGTATGTACGCCGAGTCGAAGCCGGCCAGGGAGGCGTTCTTCGTGGAGAAGCCGCCGGTGGCCAGGGTGGCGAAGGCGTGGTTCACCGCGTCGAAGAGGCTCATCCCGCCGAGGACGTAGAGGAGCGTCTGGGTCGCCGTCAGCCCCACGTAGACGTACCAGAGGAGCTTCGCCGTCTGGGTGATCCGGGGCCGGAGCCGATCGGGGGTGGGCCCGGGGACCTCCGCCTTGAAGAGCTGCATGCCGCCTACGCCCAGGAAGGGGAGCACGGCGATCGCCAGCACGATGATCCCCATCCCCCCGAGCCAGTGGGTCAGGGAGCGCCAGAAGAGGATCCCGTGGGGAAGCGACTCGATGTCGCCGAAGACCGTGGCCCCGGTCGTGGTGAAGCCCGACATGGACTCGAAGATGGCGGGGACCATCGAGTCCAGCGTCCCCGTGAAGAGGTAGGGGAGGGCCCCGAAGACGGCGGTGGCGCCCCAGGAGAAGGTGACGATCGCGTAGCCCTCCCGGGCCGAGATGTCCCCCTCGAGCTCGGTGAAGAGGAAGGTGGCGGCGCCCACCGTCGCCGTGATGGCCGCCGACAGGAAGATGCCCGGAGCGTCCCCCTCACCGTAGAACAGGCCCACCCCGCCGGCCCCGGCCATGGCCAGCCCCACGAAGACCAGGAGCAGGCCGACGACGTTGAAGACGTGGCGGAGGGACATCAGCGGGAGGACCCGGAATGAGGCGTCACTCGAAGAGCTCTTCCACGGCGCCGATCGCCTCCGGGAGCGCGAAGACGATGACTTCGTCGCCCGACTGGATCCGGTCCGGGCCCCGGGGCATGATGATCTCCTCGTCCCGGATGATCGTGCCCACCACGCAGCCCCGGGGGAAGCGGGCGTCCTGCAGGGTCTTGCCCGCGATGCTCGACTCCTCGCCGACGCTGAACTCGATGGCCTCGGCGTCGTTTCCCTTGAGCGTGGCGACGGTCATCACCCTCCCGCGACGAACGTAGCGGAGGATCGCGTTGACCGTGGACATCCGGGGCGAGACCGCCGCGTCGATCTCCACCTTGTTCACGAGGGGGAGGTAGTCGAACTGCTCGATCATGGAGACCACCTTCCGGGCGCCCACGCTCTTGGCCAGGAGCCCGGAGAGGAGGTTCGTCTCGTCGTTGCCGGTGCTCGAGACGAAGCCGTCGATGCCGGCCACGCCCTCCATCTCCAGGAGCTCCAGGTCGGTGGCGTCGGCGTGGAGGACCAGGGCCTTGGGCAGGACCTCGGCCAGCTCCACGCAGCGGCGGCGGTCGCTGTCCAGGATCGTGCACTCCACGCCGTTCTCGCCCAGGAGCCGGGCCAGATATTCGCCCTCCTCGCTCCCCCCGGCGATCATCACCCGCCTGAGGTCGAAGGCCTCGTAGCCGGCCAGGGGGGAGATCGAGTGCGCCTCGGAGGTCGGGGCCAGGAGGAAGATCTGATCGCCGGCCTCGATCCGGGTCGAGCCGACGGGGATCGTGGTCTCGCCGTCCCTGACCACGGCGGCAGTGACGAAGTGATACTCCTGGAGGTCCTGGCCCAGGTCGGCG